>CAXGRW010000535.1:0-4094 GCA_964012125.1 uncultured Rhodopirellula sp. | reverse complement strand
GTTTGCCCCGATCTTGAAATTCATGCATCCACACAGATGAGTTTGACTAGTGCAGAGACGATCAATGTTGCTGAAAAGCTGGGGCTGGCACGTGTGGTGTTGGCACGGGAATTGTCCGTTTCTGAGATAAAAGAGATTGCTTCATCCACGGACTTACCACTCGAAGTGTTCATTCATGGAGCACTGTGCGTCGCCTATTCCGGTCAGTGTTTGACCAGCGAGTCTCTTGGGGGAAGGAGCGCGAATCGAGGGCAATGCGCGCAGGCCTGTCGCTTGCCCTATGACTTGATTTGTGATGGTGAAGAACGTGATCTTGAAGATGTGCGTTACTTACTTAGTCCACAGGACTTGGCCGGTTATGCCGCGATCAACGATCTTGTTGAGGCGGGCGTGCAGTCGTTGAAAATAGAAGGGCGTTTGAAGACACCCGAATACGTTGCGAATATTACCAGTCATTATCGTAAGGCGTTGGATCAGGCGTGCGATAATCAAACGGTTGAAGTAACCGCAGAAGCTAAGCGGGAAATGGAACTTTCGTTCTCCCGTGGTTTCTCTCCAGGGTGGTTGGAAGGAAATGACCACAAACAACTCGTGCCGGGACTCCATTCCTCGAAGCGTGGGATTGAACTGGGCCGAGTGCGGAGTGTCGATGGGCAACGTGTGCAGGTCCGCTTGGCAGCTCCTGTAGCACTAGGAGATGGACTCTCGATTGGATGCAAGACGGCCGGCGGAGAAGACTTGCAACAAGGCGGGCGAATCTATTCATTGCATAATTTCAACGGTGATAAAAAAACAGAGGTGAGCGAGTCCAAAGTCGCTTGGCTTGGATTCGGCTGGGGCGAAATCGACTGGCAATCAGTGCAGCCTGGTGACCGTATATTCAAGAACGATGACCCACGCTTGAATCGCCGTTTGCGAAAAACATTTACATCAGATGATCCTGTAAGGCGGCAGCCATTGCGGATGGAGGTGCAGGCGATTGTTGGGCAACCGTTAGCATTGACGGCTATCCTGAAAAATGGATTAAGAGTTGAGCTGATTGGTGAAGTGCCGCTAGAGAAAGCAAGAAAGCGTCCGATTGAAATGACTGTGCTGCGGGAAAAACTGGGCCGACTGGGAGGGACGAGTTTTGAACTGAGTGAACTGGAGGCGACCATTGAGGGGCAGCCAATGGTCCCCATGGCCATGTTGAATCAAATGCGCCGCGAGGCCGTTGAAGAATTGAACTTGCTGGTCCAAGCCGCACCTCATCGCGAAGTAGTTCCGGCGCGGGGGCGTGAATTGTTGACGCCGATTTTGGATTCTGAGCCCACCGGCAATGAAGCAGCGACTGACGACTTCAAGTCGGCTGTTTTGTGTCGGGATCTGGAGCAGTTGAGAGCAGTTTGCGACTTGGGTGTCGACTTGGTGTACGCGGACTTTCATGATATTCGGCAGTACAAAGAAGCGGTGTCGATTTGTCGTAGCAATGATGTTCCCATTGGATTGGCGTCAGTGCGGATTCAGAAACCAGGCGAGATGGGCCTGTTGCGGGTTCTTGAACGACATGCACCGGACTTGATTCTGGCTAGAAATCTTGCGGCCTTGCAGCATTTTCATGAACGCGGAATCGAGACCATTGCTGATTTCTCTTTGAATGTTTCCAATCATCGATCAGCGGAATGGATTCGCAGTTTGGGTGCGTCACGTGTGACAGCATCTTATGATCTCAACCGCGATCAACTTGTCGGATTGATCGACTCCGTTCCCTCACCGTGGATTGAAACTGTGATCCATCAACACATGCCCATGTTCCATATGGAGCATTGCGTGTACTGCAGTGTCTTGTCTCCGGGGACGAACAAAACCAATTGTGGGCGGCCTTGCGACAATCATTTGGTGGCGTTGCGTGATCGAGTTGGAGCTGAGCATACGTTGCAGGCGGATGTCGCCTGCCGTAACACCTTGTACAACGCAACGCCTCAGAGTGGTGCGGAGCTTGTCAGCGACTTACTTCAACGCGGCGTCCGATGGTATCGCATCGAATTGCTGGAAGAGGAACCTGCCCAAGTTCGGCAGATCGTTGTGTTGTATGACAAGTTGCTAAAGCAACAAATTACAGGCCAACAAGTATGGAAAGAACTGCGGGCTGCAAATCGCGTAGGAGTCACGCGGGGCACGCTGGAATCTAAACGAAATCCGCTTGCCATCCTGTAAGCCCGGGTCGGCGCATGAAGAGCAACTCTTGGATGCAGTTCTCAATTTCGTTTATCGGGGTGATCTGAATGATCACTGAAGTATTGTTCAGCAGCAGGGTGCAAGCGAAGTTCAGTCCATTGGCTCGCTTCCTTCATTGAGATCCGGTGCTTTGGGCTGTCGATTCCATACCAAGCATCGAGAATCGCGGTGATCAGCGCGTCTGACGTTTCCTGCTTTGCCATAAGGATGGCGGTTGTGGCGAGAGTCTGAACAGTAACGGGGTTGGCTGAGTCGGTGATGTCATCCTTCAGGGGAAATCGATCAAATGCATGAACCACTTTTTCAGGATTGATTTCCAGCACTCGCCATCGACCGTCTTTTCGGAGGTCGTCAAGGATCTCGCCTTCCTGTCCCAGACACAGAATAGCTGCTTGAGGGGTGTTTTCTTCCAGCAGGAGCCGCCAGTTTCCTGACAATTTTTGGATCTTGCCAAAAGATTTCGGCAGTGTCTTGAGCATCAGTTCAACGCACGCTCTGGAGCCTGTTCCGGGTTCACCCAGTAAAACGGGCCGCCCACTGAGTTGCTCTATTGTTTCGATGCCCGAATCTTTGCGGACCAACGCGTAGATCGGTTCGTAAAAGAGGGGTGCGACGTGTGCCAATTCTTCTTCAGGGGGAATTGAGATAGCCTGAATCAAGGCTAGGTCCACCTCATCGTTGCTGAGCAACCGTGAGTTCTCCTCTGAACCTTGGGTTGGCTGTATATCTGATTTGACTCCCGGCTGAGTTCGTTCGATTTGATCCGAAAGTAGTTTTGCAACTGCACTATAACGTCCGTCGTCTACGCCACCTGCGATTCGGATTGATTTTGGCATGACATCAGGCAAGTGCTGAATGCCAATGTGGATTGAGACGGCCAGTAGTGGCGTTAGCAGGAGTCCAAGCAACATGGCAGCCTGAAATCGGCGATGCGTTGAAGAAGTGTGAAGAACGCGACGGCCTGTGAGTGCGCCGACAACAGGGACACCCTCAAACCAATGCCATGCCTTCAAGACTTGGGATCTTGGTCGGGCTTCAATGTGTCGGTCTTCCAGAAAGGCATCCAGCTCATCCGCGAGTTTTTCAGCAGAGGCGTAGCGTTTACCTGGATTCTTTTCGAGGCACTTGGCAACAATGGTTTCGAGATCCAGTGGCACACCAGAACGAATTGATCGTACGGATGGTGCTGGTTGGTGTACCACTTGTAAAAGGGTCTGTACTACTGTGTCTGCAACAATGGGAGGTCGTCCAGTCAAGCATGCAAACAGAATCGCACCCAATGCGTAAACGTCACTCTCTGTGCAGACGCGATCGCTGTGACCACCGGCCTGTTCAGGAGCCATGTAGTGTGGTGTGCCAATTGCAGCTCCGCTTCCGGTGACACTGCTATCGGAGTCCATGTGTTTTGCCAAACCGAAGTCCGTGACATGAACTTGATCATGTTCGTCAATGAGGACATTTGCTGGTTTGAGGTCGCGGTGGAGAACGCCTTTGTGGTGAGCATGGTGAATCGCCCTCGCAACGTCCCGTACGTATCTTGCAGCTTCTTTTGGATCCAGAATGCCGGAATTGATTTTTTTCTGAAGATCGGTTCCAGGAATGAATTCCATGGAAAAGAAATGGTGACCGGCGCGGCGTCCAAATTGATGGACACCGACAATCCCTCGGTGGCGAAGTCTGGCTGCCGCTTGTGCTTCGGTGTAAAAACGACGGACCTCACCTTCGTCTGCAAGAATCCCACTACGGATCATTTTGATCGCGACCTGACGATCAAGTTCGTGTTGCTTGGCGAGGTAGACCACGCCCATTCCACCGCGACCGATCTCCTCTAGCAACACGTAGTCGCCGAGGTCATAGGGCAGGCGTGGACCATGATC
>CAXGRW010000534.1:0-4097 GCA_964012125.1 uncultured Rhodopirellula sp. | reverse complement strand
AATCCAGACGGAGATCGTATCGCGTTACAGGCCCGCGCCATCGGGTGAGCAATAGCACTCAGATCCCCATGATACCGATATCACGCTGAGAACGCTGCTTAAGAGATACAACGCTCGCCCAACCACTTCGGCAAGACGCACAATTACTTCCAACAATCAGGTGCATACCGATCGTTCCTGCAGATCGTTCGGCCCATCCCCCTACAACGATGTGACCATCCGCAGCATGACTGCTTTAAACCAATGGGCTTCCCTGGCAGCGAATTGCCTCACGCCGCCTTGGCCGGAGCGTAGCCACTTTGCTGTTGCGCTGCATCATCGCAATCGAATTCATTGAGTAGATTCCGCTTCGCGTCACCGAACCAGCGTGTCAGTTCAGGATCCATTCGCCATGTTTTCCATTTCACCATGTCGTCGCCCATACTCCACGTGATGTTGCAGGAGATCAGCTCCATGACCGCTGAATGGTCAAAGTAGGAGGTGTGGACCAGTTCCTTGCCAGAGAGTTCTTTGCAAAAGCCCTCCATTCCCTGAGCCAAAGACGCTTGTCCAAGCAAATTTCTCAGCAGGGGTGCAATGTCCCGAGCGTGATGATCCGCGGTATAAAGAATGCGCTTTGACAGGGGAGCGGGCAGAGGGGGAAAGAGATACGCCAGCTCTGCCACGGGTGACGGTGTCACGGCAACGATGGTTGAACTTGGTCGATCGTTACCCTGGGCGGCTTTCGTTACAGCATTACGAACAAGACGATCAATGGGCGGCTGCAACCAGCGGTTAAATATGGGGGAGAGCACCCAGTAGTACGGCCTCGACAATAGGCCTAACGTGTCAGAAAAGAAGACTCTTTCTTGAGGAAACATTTTACTGACAAATGAGACTCGAAAACCGAGCGTGGCACGCAACCCGTTAATCGCTTCATCATCAGGTGACCAAATCGCCAAATAACGGTCTCCATAAATTTCCAATGCAGCTCGCTGCAGGCGTTCCTCGGCGTGAATTCGATAGGATTCAATCGCAGGTCGAATACTGATCATGGAAAGATGCAGCAACACGTAGCACAAAGTTAATGTCACCCCCAGCAATAGCACTCCTTCGAGACTTCCGAAAAAGTACTCCAACAATGTGACTCCCGTCTCCGGATCGTAGCTACCAATGTGGACACCTTCCACTGAATGCTCTACTTGAACCCCCACCCATTTAAGGCTGGAGAGTATCGGAACTCGAATGATGCCCATCAAACCGGCCTCGTTTGCAGGCGGCAGATTCAGCACCATGTCATTACCTTGAAAGGCATTGTTAAGCATCCGCCCCAGTTGCAGCATTGCTCGCGCTGCAGGCGGAATCAACAATACGCCCATCACGACGCCCGCAATATTCCAGATATTAAATACACTGCGACTGCGATGCTCGAGGTATGGAGTTCCAACCGTGGTCCAGCTCTTCAGATGCTCCAACGGCTGCTGGCTCAATGACTTAGCTTTCAGTGTCTTCCAGATCACTGACCCGCCATGACTGTGCCCGACTAAATGGTAATCCCGACGCTCAGCCTCAAGCGTCCGAAGCCGCTCCAAGAGCTGTCGCCCTGCTTTACTTCGGGCTCGCTCGCTGTTCTCACCTGACCAATGAAAGACTTTCGCACCCTCCGCAATCTTTACCCCTCGTGGCAGACGAGATTTCAATTGCGCTACAGCTGGGCTGCCGGCTTGCCACCACTTCTGACCAGCGTTCTCGCTGTCACCGGCGTAAGTACCGTGCACTAGAATGACAAGCGCAGCCTGATCAGAACCCTCAGCCAAACGCGGAAAATCAGCATTGTCAGTCTGTTCGTTCATCCGTGATTCATTCCGCGTCCAAAGAGATTGCTGAAAAGCAAAAATCAAAATCCCCCTTCAACACGCCCCGACATTGAAAGCATTTGCAACGCGACCCAATGCCACACTCAGGCAGGCCGAAGATAGAGCTCTCCCGCCGGCAAGCCAATCCCAATCCCAGCAGTGAGACTGGTTCTGACCACCGGTACTGATTCTGGTCACGGCACAGGAATTCGCACCTTCTTCCAACCAGCAGACAGCGAGCCCTCACAAGCTACCGCCCACCGTCTTTGTGACTCACCGCTTAGTTCGCGATTGACTCAGACGGGTGAATTCCGACACCACAGCGGTCCATTTCCCGCCTCGGCTGAACCAACGCAGCCCTCGGCAAGTCTTGACACCCGCTCACAGACTCTGCGATGGTCGCGAGCAATCGGTATCTCTCTCCTGTTTGATTAGCCCCGCAAAGAACTCGATCGATGTTTGCCAGAAGACGTCCTGAAGCTGGTGCCCGTCCCGGCACTTTGGTTTTAAGTACCAACTCGAAGCCAGTTGAGCTGAGTGTCACACTGATTTACGGCAAACACCACAAGGTATTTTCCTGTCGCTCGGTAGAAGAGCTGCCCACGCAGTTGATTGAGGGGCAATTGATGTGGATTGATGTCCGTGGGCAAGGAGACGGTACTGTCCTGCAGAAGCTTGCATCACGTTTTCGCATCACCCCACTTGCGATGGAGGACTTGGTCAATGCACCTCAGCGTCCCAAGATGGAGCTTTTCGAGCACCAGCAATTGCTGATTGCACACAGCGTCCCTGCGGCTGGCCGTGATATGACCCCCAGCCAGCTCGGGATCGTTTTTGACAAACAAGTTGTCCTGACTTTCCATGAAGACTGCGATCATGTCCTAGCGCCGATTCACGAGCGGCTCGAGAATCCGAATGCAAGACTGCGACGCAAAGGCCCAGACTATCTTGTCTATGCCATCCTTGATGCCTGCGTTGACGGCTGTTACCCCGTTCTTGAAAACCTCGGTGAAAGCATCGAAAAACTCGAAGAACAGGCCTTGCGTGATCCGCGACCCGAACTGCTCGCACAAATCCATCAGACCAAAAACATTCTCGTCCGGATCAGACGAAGCATCTGGCCACAACGTGAGATGGTGCTTTCACTGCTCACTGTTGACAGCCCATTCATTGACAAAAGTACTGAAGAATACCTGCGTGACACCACCGACCACTGCACTCAGTTGTCGGACGTCGTCGACATGTACCGGGAATCAACCAGCGGACTGATCAACACCTACATGTCTGCCGTTGCTCACCGAAGCAACGAGATCATGAAAGTCCTTACTCTACTGACCAGCGTATTCGTCCCTCCCACCTTTCTGGCAGGTGTGTACGGCATGAACTTCGCAAGCATGCCTGAGCTATCAATGGAAGGCGCGTACCCCGCTGCCCTCACAGCGATGGGCATGATGATTGCCGGCACACTGTTTTACTTTTACCGCCGCGGTTGGCTGAGACGTGCCCCGATCGAACACAGGATCGAGCAGCCTGAATCAGCAGAACGGAAACCACGCCGCCCATCACGCCGCGTCGTCGTCCAGTCTTCTCACTCACACAACACTCGAAAAGCTGCTTGAACAAAGTCCGTATCGACGTCCTGTTCAAATGGCAAAGTGGAGAAAGTGACGCAGAAAGCTGTCGCCTCCGGTGTCACGCCAGCCCTTTCCCACTGGGGATATCCGGCCTACTAGGCCTGCGTAGCCCCGGCGCCCTACGCGTGAGAATTCCCAGCCTTCTACGACTCAGGAGACCAACCTCTCACTCTTCAGCGAACACGGAGCACTCATACCCGTCGCGAGCCGACTCGTTGCGTCGTGAAATCTCCGCATCTGCGCCCGGGCATCGGTAAAACTCAAAGATAGACAACCCAGGCCAAGCCGAAGCAGACAACGGTTCCTCGAACGCCGACACGGTCACGATGCTGCCCTCGCGTGACGTTAACAGTGATTGTGCACGGGCGATGTTACTGCCTACAGGCGGCATCACCTGCCCGCCGCCAATCCCAGACCACCCGCCAATCCCAGACCACCCGCCAATCCCAGACCACCCGCCAATCTCAGCCCACCCGCCTCAGGCGGTGCACGCCACTGACGAGCCTTGAATCGCCTACCTGTTGGGTGGTAAGCGTTTCATCCTTGTCATTTTTTAAGTGGACTTCCAAAGGGGAGCTCATATCAATGTGCACATCTCTTTGTGGGAACGCGATCACGATCCCTGCTT
>CAXGRW010000533.1:0-4099 GCA_964012125.1 uncultured Rhodopirellula sp. | reverse complement strand
TTTCACTAGCTTTCATCGAATTATCGGCGGGCGGTCGCACCTTCACGGATTTCAGAATTCAGCCTTCCACCTATCAAATTCATCAACGAGCTCCGCCAACTTGGCGGGTTCTGCAGTTGACTGGTTTTTCGCTTCCACGGCATCGTTTTTTAGATCAAAAAGTTGCCATCGTTCGTCAGGTCTGGTTCTGACGATCTTCCAGTCCCCTAAGCGTAAGGCCGCGTGTTTGCGGAACTCAAAATAGAATGATTGGTGTTGGCTTGGCGACTGTCCTGATAAGACTGGCAGAGCATCTTTTCCGTCGAGTCTTGTGTCCGGCAGTTGTGCGTCTGTCAGCTTTGCATAGGTGATCATCAAATCGGGAGACCACAGTGGTTGATCGACCACCGAACCCGCTGGGATCACTCCAGGGAAACTCGCCAACGCGGCAACTCGAAGACCGCCTTCCCAGCAGGTGACTCCTCCACTGCGCAGCGGGTCATTGGAACCCATGTCGATTCCCGCGCGGTTCAGTCTGAATGCACCGTTATCAGAAAAGCAGAATATAAATGTGTTATTTGTCGCTTGCTGTTCATCAAGGCAGTTGAGCACTCGACCAATTGCATCATCCAACGCCGTCACAGTTGCCCGGTAACGTCGCTGGGGGTCCGCTTCTTTTTCTGACATGCCGTACCTTGCGAATGCTGAGGGTGGCGCTTGCCATTCATTAGCTTGCCCTGGCTGTTTGTTTTTTCGATTGGGTGAATGAGGCGCATTGAAAGGCAGATAGCA
The DNA here is from genome assembly GCA_964012125.1 of uncultured Rhodopirellula sp. Classification (GTDB taxonomy): domain Bacteria; phylum Planctomycetota; class Planctomycetia; order Pirellulales; family Pirellulaceae; genus Rubripirellula. The sequence goes on along the minus strand of CAXGRW010000533.1, from coordinate 3,328 downwards.
GAACCATGGGCTTTGGGACTGATGACGTGTGATGAAATCAATCGCTGCATCAGCGAACAGGTCCGACGAGTAAGTTCCGGTGGCATGATGCTCCGTGATCGGTGTTCCCCCTTTTCCGCGATAGACGTCATGTTTTCCGTTGTAGACATGACGGTAATAGTCGATGTTGCCCGACGCGTTGCCGAGGAATTCGTCGAAACCGCGTTCGGTGGGTCGCGATCCTTTGGCGAACCCAATGTTCCATTTGCCAAAGCATCCTGTACGGTAGCCCGCGGACTTCAGAATCTGCGGAATCAGAATCTCCTTGGGGTTCAAGCCAACCCCGTAGTTACCCTCCAAGCCCGGTAGTTGGTTGATAAGTCCGTGTCGTTGAGCAATGCGTCCGGTGAGCAGGCATGCGCGTGATACGGTGCAAGTGGGGGATGCCGTATAGAACTGGGTAAGTCGAACGCCGCGGCTTGCGAGCTTGGCAAGATTTGGTGTCACGATTTTTGATCGGGGATTATAAATCTGAAGGTCCCCGTACCCAAGATTATCAACTGTCATTAACAGGATATTGGGGCATTGTGCGTCGCCATCGCCAGCGAACAAGGAGGTCGCGTACGTCGTGAAGCAAAAGAAAAGCATGCCATGGCGAATTCCTGCCCTTGCCAACTTTGTCAGTGCCATGGTGATCTCGTGTTTCATTTTGCTTCGGCTGGGCAGAGGAAGTTGGCCGCACTCAGACGCCTCGAGTGGTGGTGTGCCATTGAGTTGCCCGGCGGTCTGCGTTGCTTGCTTTGTTAGGCGGTTGCAGGGGAGCGTAATTCAACGCCTCAGGGTTGCGACACCGGCTTTTTGCGCTGAGGTGGGGAATTGCAGGCATGGTGGCCTGTCGGTGGCCCTGGAAGGGGGGGCGGTTTGACGCATCAGGATGTGGTGGTTGTAGTTTTCGCCCGTGTTTTGATCATAACCGATACAATCCCACACTCTTTGAATAGGCTGAATTTTTTTCTGTTCTGCCGCCCATTATTTGATTTCCGTCGTTACAAGACATTGCGCCATGAAGTTACGAACCAACCACGGCAGGTCTCGCCGATTTCACAAAAAGCGTGTGTTGCGACAACGCAAGAGAGTAGGCCTGGAGAGGCTTGAGTCTCGTCTCTTGCTTACAGTCTGCCCCGATGGATCTGATCCGATTGCTGGTGAATACGACCATTCACAAACGAATGAGTCGGTCCCATTCGTGGTAAGTGCTCCTCTGTGTTACGTGGGGGATATTTCGATTGATTCCAATCAGTCCGTTTCGATTAACGCATACCTTGTCAGCACGGCGGGGAAGGTTGAAATCAGCAGTGACCAATCGCTGACTATCAATAAGGCGATTGTCAGTGATGCGGGCTCGATCTCGTTTGAGGCAGATAACGAGATCACCATTAATGCGAAGTTACAGGCCGTCGAAGAGGTTGAAGTCACTTCTCACAAATCACTCGATGTCTTTGCCGACATCATCAGCGAGGAGGGTGAGGTAACGCTGGAGGCGGTTCACAAGAGACTGAACTTTGGCATCAGCGCATTAGATCAAATCCAGGATTTATTGACGCTCGGATCTGGCACCTTGCAAGTGACGATCGGCAGCGAGTCGGGCGAGGTGCTGATTAGTGGAGCAGCAGGTGTCTCGATCACGGCGGAGGCCGGGATCAACGAAACGTACAACATTGGTGCGAATTCGTACTTCAAAAACATTGCTCCGGTGGTGATGCAGCTATCCGGAAAGCCCGATTTGTTCACGCTGCCCGTATCGGTTCAGGTCTGGAACCCGAAGGCCGAGGTGACGACTCTGAATTCGACACTTGTTTCGGAAGATAGTGAAGTCATTGTGTCGGCGATTGCTGAGGCGAATGCGAAGGGCAAGGCGGTGTGGAACCGAGTGATCGGTACGGGCAAGGAAGTCGGTGAAGGCTCGGTTTATGACAAGGCAGGCGGGGCAGTCGGTATGTTCTTTACCGATGCCACTGCGACGGTTGATGTCATGGGCACGGTGATCTCGGGAAACGGAGTCGAGGTATCGACTGAGGTAACAAATGAAATTGAGTTGGAGGTTTCTGCGTACACTAACACTGGGCTCAGCGATACCAACCCATCGTCAGTCGCGGTCGGGTTCGGATTGACCGACTTGCGAACGACATCCACCGTCCACATTGACGAGAACTCTTTGATCAGCAGTTCGGGTGACGTCAAGGTGGAAGCGACAGGCGATGATGACAACAGCAATTCCGTCAAAGCCAGTGCGTACCGCGATGGGGTCGTGGGTGCCGCGGTCGGTTTCACCTATACCGACGCGACAGTTTCGGCAGTGGTTGATGGAAAAATCACGATGGAGGCCCATACCGCTGCGGGAGAAACCCAAACGTCACCGGAGCCCCTGTATTTCAATCCCGCACTACAGGTCGATTTCGCTAATAGCTCGGTCCTATTCACGGGTACAACCGATTATGTGAATGGGGATGCCATTCTGTTTGCCAGTGAGGATAGCGGCACGATTCCCGGGCTGATTCCTGACACCGTGTACTATCTGTGCGTTAGCAGTGACACGGCGAGCAATAGTTACCAGTTGCAATTTGCAGCAACAGCGGAGGACGCAATCAATGGAGATGTGATTCCGTTCGGCGATGCGTATCCAACGCTGACAAACCAACGCACCAGCGTCACGGCGCCGGTCACGGTCACGGTGATCGATTCGCAGGGCCAACACCTGATATTGTTCGGCTATGACAAGACACTTGGTGGCGAAGCTCTTTATCAAGATGGCGACAGCGTCACTTTCACGTCATCAACAGACCGGTTCCTGGGTTACGAAGATGAGAACCAGGCACTCGTCGGGCTTCCTGCGGAAGCAACCTACAGCGTGCGGGCAGTTGAATCGCCCTTAGATGAAACGTATCCGCTGGCTATCGAATTGCTCGACAGTTCGGGCATTCCAATCGCACTCAACGGCGCTTCCTATCTGGAAAGCTCATCGGGCACGCGGTATCCGATCAGCTCGTACAACACGACCGAGGACACGGTTGATCTTTCGATTCTTTCGATTGACACGTCTACCAATGAACTCGTCACCACACCTCCACTCATCCCGGTGCAACAGGGCGAGGCTTTGAGCTTCGTTTCCGGCTTGAATAACGCCATTACAACGCTTGAGGAGGGAGGCACCTACTATGCGATCGTCGATGCCAACAACGAGGGCATCATTCAACTCGCCTCGACGCCATCGCAGGCGGAGTCGTCGAACCCTGCGGTTCAAGCGGCTCAGGCACAACTGACCGCTGATCTGGATGGGCTATCGGTTTCG
>CAXGRW010000532.1:0-4110 GCA_964012125.1 uncultured Rhodopirellula sp. | reverse complement strand
GGACCTGCACGCCACGATTCTTGAAGCCACGGACTTGAAAAAGCACCCATCCAATTCTTCGGATGGAGTCTCACTGTTGTCGCTGCTTGAGAATGAGTCGGAGCTCAAACGGGAATCTATTTATTTTCACTATCCCAATTACGCGTTTCACAAAGAGAATCGATTCGCAAGCGCACTTCGTTCGGGTGATCATAAGTTGCTCTGGTTTTATGATGACGACTCGGTCGAACTGTACGACTTGAAAAATGACATCAGCGAGTCACAGAATCTTGCCAACGACCTGCCGGAAAGAACACTTCAACTGCACTCCGAACTCAAGGCATGGCTCAAGAAAAACAACGCGAGCCGCCCGCAGAAAGTCAATTGACCAGATGAGAGAAACCGCTGGTCACAACGCAACGGAGTGTGTTTGAATGAGTCAGGTTTGTGAAATGTCAGAGACCTTCGGTTTTGGTGGGCACCTACTGTACGATCGTCTCGTTGCTCACTTTTCATGGGCGACGCTGCAGAGTCTCGGCACTGCTGCCTGAAGCCATGCGACGAGTCGCGGCGGCACTCATCGTGTTCTTCGTTTCTCGGCAGAGCGGTGTTTCAACAGTGGCTATCCGATCCTGTGCCTCCTGAAGCTACTGAGGTGCGTAGGACAGGGAAGTCTGCTCGCGTCCCGTTTGGGACGCTGGTGCTCGCCATGCACAACCCATTGGAATGCACGCTGGAGGGCCGTGCTTAAAGAAGGCTGTGCTTGCCCATGTCGTTTTGCATGCATCGTGACGTGCACTTACGTACGCGCTCAGCAGCCACAGTCTGGTCGACTGAGGTATGAAGAAAAGCTCGAACTCTGCTTATTCGTAGCCTAGCTTGCGACCGAGACGGGGCCATGGTCATCGCAGTGATCACCGTGCGGGTGATGCAGATGTCCATCGACCAAGTAATCGATGTGATCGCCGTGGGGAACCGGTTCGTGGCCGCAGCCCGGGCCATGGACATGATTGGAGTCATGGCAACCGCATTGATGTGCTGGTGTGCAGGCATCCGGATTGGTTTCGCTCACTTCGATTTTGTGCTCAACCACTGACCCGTCCTCAGCCATATGATGTAAGTGACCATCGTGCAGGTAATCAACGTGTCCATCGTGTTCAATGCCAGTGTGTCCACAGTCAGGGCCGTGCTGGTGATCATGATTTTCGTGTGTATGGCTCATCGCATTCTCCGTGATGAAGGGGGGGGGGAAATGTTTAGTTTCGCATTCTGAAATTAGGTCAGGAATCTTCCATCGCGTGCATGACTCCGTTGGTCACCAGTCGCGCGATATGTCCATCAGCCAAGCTGTAAAAGACGTGCTTACCCTCTCGCCGAGACGCGACAATCCGTTCGCTTTTAAGGATCCTCAAACGCTGTGAGATGGCTGGCAACGGTTCGCCCAGTACGTTGGCGAGCTCGGAAACACAGCACTCTCGTGCCTCCAGCATGATCAGCAGTCTCAGTCTTTGAGGATCTCCCAGGGCGCGAAAGATCGCCGCAGCACGTTGGCAAGTAGCCTCGTTTACGTCGGCTGGTTGATGTTGATGATCGCCGGTGCTGCAAGACGGTTCGTCTTCGTCGCTCGGGCGGTCTGATGTTGTGTCTTGTTTCTTCATAATTAAACAGTTGCAATACTATGCAACTGTATTGCCTGAGCGTGTATTGTCAAGATGAACTGGCATTTTTTTCGAGAAATGGAGTATCGCTGATTCCGCCCCAGCCATGGCTGCGATGCAGATTGCTGAGTCGAGGAGCGACTGCGACTGGGGGGACGGCAGGGCAGTCGCACGGGCAGTACGCGCTATACCGTTTTTATTACCAAATCACGCAAGTCGGGTATTTGGTTTCCGGGCGATGGCAGGTCCAGCTTCAGGGCTGCCTTCAGGCCATCGCAGCATGGTACGTGTAGATCACGCCGACCATCAAAATGACCACCGCACGAATATGAGCCCATGGTAACCACGCAAGCCGTCCTTTCTGCATGAACAGGCGGTCGCCGAACTTCTGAACAAGCAAACCTACCAATGTCAAGGAACTGGCGATCCCTGCTGCGAACAACGCGATTACGGCGTAGGCAGCGACTGGCATGCCAGTGGCGATGCCAGTGAAGTAGGCGGCCAATGCTGATGGGCATGGCAATAGTCCGAACGCAACTCCCAGCAGGGCACTCATCGAATAACTGCGTTTCTGTGACGGTGTTTTGGCATCGCATGAGTGCTCACTGTGATGCTTGCAGCTACATGTTTTTTGCTTGAACCAAGACGCCGAAACCAACATCCAGATTCCTACGGCAAGAACCAGCAAGCCGCTGATCCACTGCATGATCGATATGATTTTCTCGTCTTCGTGATGATGATCGCCGGTGATAGCGTGTTGTGTCATGTGAACGATGAAGGCGATCGCAAGCAGTGAAACCGAATGCGCTACTGCGCTGGAAAGTCCCATGACCACGGGATGCCAGAATCCACGTCGTTCACCCGAAAGGTAAACCAGCATCGCCGTTTTACCGTGTCCGGGTTCCAGCGCATGAATTGCCCCAAGAAAAAACGCCAGGCCAAGGGTCATTTCATGGGCGTGTTCGTGCATGGTTGAAACTACTGAAAATTGGGTGGTGAGGCTACGTCGCTCAGCAAAGGTACGTCGTGGTGGTCATGTTGGTTCGGCATCGCCAGCCACTCAGGACGCGCAAGTCATCATCGCCCGGCAGATTGATTGGGGGCTGCATCCGCCCTGTTTGGCCAGCAGGTTGGCGAGGTGTTTTATCCAAACCATGTGGGGTATGGGTCTGGTTGGTACAGGCTGATACCCGATGTTAGCCGTCCTGAAAAATGTCTGGGGCAACCCGAGTCTAATCAGTCAGTGTCAGATTTTCTTTTCTTTCAATGGAGCTGCAGGGAAAATGCTTGGGGAGCTGCAGGGAAAATGGTTGGTCAGGGCTGCTCACTGATTGGCTTTGTTGGAGTTAAAACGCCCTGATTTGATACTTACAACCGGGGCGGCTGTTGCCATGAGGCAGCTGGCAATTTTGTTACAGAATCCCAACCAACCCCGATGGATTTTAACGGTAATTTATGACTCCACCGGTAGTAATAACACTGGTAATGTGCCACCTGGCTTTTAACATAAACTTGTTCAATATTTGACATCCAACGATGCAACCAGTTTCCTATCGACTCCCTCTCCTGCTAAGCCTTCTGCTTTCCCTCTGGGCGGGGTATATGCCTGAAGTCGCTGCTGAGCAGCGTCCCAATGTCGTCACGCTCTACGTCGACGATCTTGGCTACCGCGACATCGGCTGCTACGACGGTCCCGTCAAGACACCGGTTCTCGACAAGCTGGCTGCTGGGGGTGTGCGCTTTACCGACTTCCACTCGGGCGCCCCAACCTGTTCCCCGTCGCGGGCTACCTTTCTGACGGGACGCCAACACTGTCGCACCGGAGTCTATTCGGTGCTTGACGAGCGTTTTCACCGGATGCACCTCCTGAAGAGCGAAATAACCATTGCCGAAGTGCTCAAGGAAAACGGCTATGCCACGGCTCACTTTGGTAAGTGGCACCTCGGCATGCCTGTTCAGAATCGCGATAATCCGACACCCGCTGATCATGGCTTTGACTATTGGTTCGGCGTCGTCAACGGCCCGGGTCGCAGTCACAAGAACCCGACCAACTTCCTGCGCAATGGCAAACGCGTGGGAGAGATAAAAGGTTATTCCTGCCAGATCGTGGTCGACGAAGCTCTTGCTTGGATCGATCAAAAGCGTGACGGCGACGAACCCTTCTTTCTGAATCTCTGGTTCAATGAACCGCACGATCCGATTGCGGCACCCGACGAGATCGTTTCCCAGTACGGCGGGCTCAACCAGCGGGAAGCCATCTACAGTGGCACGATCGACAATACAGATCGAGCCATCGGACGACTCGTTGCAAAGCTCGAAAAAATCGGTGAGCTCGACAACACCATCATTATCTACGCTTCCGATAACGGCAGCTACCTGCAAAAACGAAACGGTGAACTGCGTGGCAAGAAGGGATCGCTCTTCGAAGGCGGGCATCGCGTCCCGGGCATCTTCTACTGGAAAGACGGGATCC
>CAXGRW010000531.1:0-4114 GCA_964012125.1 uncultured Rhodopirellula sp. | reverse complement strand
CGTCCAGCTTGAATCTCGGATGATTTAATGCGTTTCCTTGTTTTCCTTCCGGTTGCTCTCAGCGTCCTGCTTGGCTTTCCGGCCACGAGCAAAGCGACAGATCCCCAAACGCTCGCAGAGCGGATAGACCACCACATCAACCAACGTTTGCTGGCTGAGGGACTGGACTCAGGGCAGATCGTGGCCGATGAATCATTTTTGAGGCGTGTGACGCTGGACTTAGCCGGTCGTATTCCAACCACTGCCGAGCGGGACAAGTTTCTTGATCAAAAGGAAAACAAAGCCGATTCGCCAACCCGACGCAAGCAGCTTGTTGAACAGTTGATCAAGTCACCCGACTATGCCTATCACGCACGGAATCAGTTTGACATCCTGCTTTTGCTTCGAAGTGAACACAATGCAAGTTGGCGTGAGTATCTTCTGGAAGCGACCAACGAGAATCGCAGTTGGGACCAGATATTTCGAGAGATTTTCCAACCGGAGGACACATTAAGTAGCGACGTTCGTCCCGTCAGTTACTTCAAAAAGCAATTGAATGATCTTGATGCACTGACCAATGGCGCGAGTATCAAATGGTTAGGAGTGAACATTGCCTGTGCCAAGTGCCATGATCACCCACTGGTTGATGATTGGACTCAAGATCACTACTACGGAATGACTTCGTTTTTCAAACGCACCTTCCGCACCAAGCAGGGATTCTTGAGCGAGCGTTTTGAGGGGCTCCCCAAATACACAGACATTTATGGTGACGAACAGCAGCCGGGATTGATGTTTCTGACCGGTGAAAAGGTGGATATCCCGCCGATGGAGATGGCAAATGAGGCCTTAAAGAAACTGCAGGAGGCGATCAAGCAGTCAGAAAAGGACGACAAATCTGCCCCACCTCCTCGACCAGACTTTCGCCCTCGAAGCAAGTTTGTTGAACTCGCCTTGGGAGACAAGGAGAACCGATTCTTTGCCAAGAATTTGGTCAACCGCACTTGGGCTCGTTTGTTAGGCCGCGGCTTGGTCCACCCTTTGGATCAAATGCACTCACAGAATCCTGCCAGCCACCCGGAACTGTTGGAAGAGCTGGCAGAGGCAGTAGTGGAATCGGGCTATGACGTTCGACACCTGACTCAGGCGATCGTACTTAGCAACGTCTACGCCCGCACCGCTCAAGATTCTGAAGAACAGCCGCGTTCCCCTGATCTTTTTGCCGTGAGTGTGCCTCGCCCGTTGACCCCGAGGCAGCTTTCACTGTCACTGCGAATCGCTGGCCAAAATCCAGAAAAAATGCGGGGCATGGAAGACAACGATTCATGGAGTGTCGAGCGAGAAAAACTTGAGAAAGCATCCGAGGGTATCGCGAGAAAACTGCTGATTCCGACTGAAGGTTTTCAGGTTCCTGTCACAGAAGCCCTCTGGTTCAGCAACAATTTGTCGCTTCAAAAAGATCTTCTCAGCACCTCAAAAGATCGTCTGGTGGGTTACCTACAAACACTTGAAACTGACGATGAGGTGGTGTCGGCTGCCTTTGCTTCCATCCTCAATCGCACTGCCGACGCCGCGGAAAAGATTGCCATCGAGAATTATCTCGCTGAACGAGAAGATCGCCGTGACGACGCTCTCAAGCAAGTCGTCTGGGCGTTGTTGGCCACACCTGAATTTCGTTTCAACCACTAGGTCGTGATTTGATGAATCTGCTCAACCGAAGATCCATGCTCAAGGCTGCCGGAACGACAGCCGCTGCTTCCAACATGGCCGCGGTAGAACGTTTGTCGCAACCAGCCATGGCAGACGAACTGGCACGCAGCGGTAAAAACGTGATCCTGCTTTGGCTCGCTGGTGGCGCGAGCCAATTGGAAACATGGGATCCCAAACCCGGACGACCAACCGGCGGACCGTTCGCTAAGATCCAAACATCGATCCCAGGTGTAGAGATTTCAGAACTGCTTCCCAAGATGAGCACCCGTCTTGATGAGACAGCTATCATCCGCTCTCTCAACACAAAAATCGCGGACCATGGTCAAGGATACTTCTTGATGGACCGCGGGCGTCGCGCGGAACCAGATATTGAGTATCCCCACTTGGGCGCGATACTCGCTCACGAACTCGGACAAATCGACAGCAAAGTTCCCGACTACGTCTCGATGTACACATCGACGGAAGGACGACGGCAAGGCTCCGCAGGTTTTCTGGGGGCGAGATACAATCCAATGTTTCTCACCGACAAGATGATTCCAGAAGACATCCAACTTCCCGAATCAATGAGCGATGACGACCACCGTGACCGCGCTGCTTTGCGGAAAATACTGTCGCAACGCTTCGCCGACAGCACGAAACATCCGAGTGTGGGGAGTCACGAAAACGCGTACCAGCGTGTGCGTGGCCTGATGGCTAGCGATTACCTGTTTGATGTAGATCGTGAACCCACTACGATGCGTGATGCATATGGTCCCACTCAGTTTGGCCAACAGTGTCTCGTTGCCCGTAGACTGGTCGAGGCAGGAGTGCCATTTGTCAAAGTTGCCCGTGCGTGGTGGGATAGTCACGGTCAAAATTTTGAAACGCATCGGGAACTGTGTGCTGATCTGGATCATTGCATGAGCGTGCTGCTAGATGACCTCAAACAACGCGGCTTGCTTGAAACAACCTTAGTGATCACTCTAGGCGAGTTTGGAAGGACTCCAAAAATCAACGGCAGTCTGGGGCGAGATCATTTCGCCAATGCATGGAGCTGCACACTAAGTGGATGTGGCATCCGTGGCGGCACCGTGTTCGGCAAGACCGACCCAGATGGGCAAACGGTCACTGAAGGTGAAATGAACGCTGGCGATCTGTTTGCGACCATTTTTTCAGCACTCGGCATCTCACCTGACAAAGAATACATGGTTGGCAGTCGTCCGATTCCCATCGCCGATTTTGGAAGCGAACCTTGCACTGAGGTGTTGTCATGATTCCCACCACCCTGAAGAAAACGAATGAATGGAAATCATCAGATATTGTTTTCTGCCTCGAACATGCAGCGGAAACGCAGCTAGTTTGGTTCGCAGGGTCCGACTTCAATGTCTACCAATATGATCTGTCCGTTGAAAAACCGGAACGCCAGCCATTTGAAGGCGAAGGGCATACAAGCTACGTCACCGGCATGGTGCGACAAGACAACACTCTGATCACTTGCGGATATGACGGCCAGCTTTGCTGGTGGAGCATCGATGAACACCGGCTGATTCGGAAAATTTCGGCTCACGAACGGTGGGGAAGAGCGATCACCACGTCACCGGATGGCTCGAAGCTATACACCGTTGCCGACGACATGCTCTGCAAAGTCTGGGATGCATCCACAGGCGAACTGCTCGAAACGTTACAGGAGCACGCTTTAAAAACGCCTAATCATTACCCGTCGATGCTTTACGCTGTCGCAGCCTCACCGGACGGCAAATGGCTTGCAACAGGTGACCGTATCGGACACACCGTCATCTGGAACACTGGCTCGTTTGAGAAAGCTGCCGAATTAGAAACACCGGTGATGTACACGTGGGACCCACGCGCGAGGCGACATAGCATTGGGGGAATTCGATCCCTTGCTTTCTCCCCCGACAGCAACGAACTTGCGATCGGTGGCATCGGTAAGATTGGAAACATCGATCATCTGGGCGGTCCAGCACGCTTGGAAGTTTTTGATTGGCGAAATGCCAGCCAACGCTTGGAAATCGAAGACAACAAGAAGAAGGGCCTGATTGAGCAGATCATCTGGTCACCTGGGAAGGAGTGGATTTTGACAGCCGGTGGCGACAACAACGGTTTCCTTACGTTTTACAACGCAGAGACCGGAGACCTGCTGCACCAAGACGGGCAGAACGGACACATCCATGAGGTCTCCGTTGGTCCCCACTTCGATGAACTGGTCATTGCCGCGCATGAACGACTCACAAAGTGGACCATGCAAACAGAACAACAAAACCCAGATGTTGATGAGACGCCAAAAGAAGACTCGAAGGCTTCCAAAAAAGCTGAATAGAATTAGCTGACTGTATGAAAACCACAGCTCAGCAACAGCGACCCAAACCCAAACAAACCGCCCACCCAAAGAAACGGGCCTAGTGCACTGGGACAGACATTACCTTTTGGC
>CAXGRW010000530.1:0-4135 GCA_964012125.1 uncultured Rhodopirellula sp. | reverse complement strand
AGGCTGCGGTGGGAAACCCTGCGGAAAAGATTGATCAAGGGATTACAGGTGTGCTCGGAATGATGAAGTTCGGCAACCACGATTCGCCGGTGCTTTTAGAGGCGTTGGGTGATCTGCTTGCCAGCCGTGGCTATGATTCTGACGCTAAGCGACTCGCTGCGAGGGCGTACCTGAAGGCCTCTTATGAAGTCAAGGAACTACCAGCTAAGCTGGCTTATCGGGATAAGGCGAAAAATTGTCTTGAGTTTCAGACCAGAGGTGGTGCTTCTAATGACACGGTGACTCTTCCCGAATTGGAATCCCGGTTTCAATCCGAACTGAGTGAAGCAAGCTTGTGGTATGAGAAGATCGTTACTCAAGAAAAGGGTTGGATCGCTGATGGGGGAAACGTTGAACAAGCTTTTGAAAACGAGTATTACGAGCAACCAGTGGTGGGGCCAACGTTGACCGCGGATAGAAAATACCGGGTGTGGGTGGCCGTTGTTGCAGTTTCTGTGTGTTTGTGTGCTGGCCTTGTCGTGATCCCACTAGCGATACTTCGGCATCGAAAAGACGATGCGCGAACGGCGGTTTAAGAACGTTTGAACAAGGATCTCACAGCCATGTCGATGATGGTTCTGGTGTCGCTAGTTTCTGGTGTCGTGATTTGGATCAGGTAGCGGTGTGTCAGGCGATAAGCGAATGCATTTCAGCTGATGTTCGCCTCGTACGTACATGCGGTTTTGGCAGATAGCGGGGTGCGAATACAGCACTTGAGGCTCGTCAAACACTTTGCATCGTGAGATGATCTCTTTGGTGCCGTCCGCGCGTAATAGTAACAGCTGGCCTTTTCCTATGACCAGCAAGTGTGTCTTCGTTGCAAATGTAGCGGCATAATCACCCAACGCACGATCTCGAATTCGCCATTTCTCTGAGAGATCTGAGGAGTCGAGGCAATAAAGAAAATCCTTGACGCAGTAGATGTGATCACCAACCACAATCGGCGTGCTCATATCGCTACGAAGCTTCATTGATGTAGACTCTGTCTCTGAAGGGGTCCCATCCACGCTGTCAAAGGCGATGGATCTGACGCCGTTGTTCTCGGTTGCGACGAGGAGGCGTTGCTTGCCGTTTGAATTCTTATACAAGACAGGGGTGGGAACATTGAAATCTCCGGCGGAGTGGGGTTTCATGGTCCATAAACGTTTCCCGTTTTTGAGGGCCCAGCCCCCAAGTGTTTTATGGTCATGGCCGACAATTTGTGCGATGCCACCAAGTTCGGCAACGATTAGGGAGCCATGTGACGGCGGTAGCCCCGCAACCTTCCACTGTAGTTCACCGGTCGTTGGATCGAGAGCAATCAACGACGCGTCTGGTGCACCAGGGGCAACAATGAGTTTGCCATCAGCAAGAAGCGGTGATCCACAGTATCCCCACGGCAGTTCTGCATTTAAAGGGAATTCATCACGGAAGTTTTTCTCCCAGAGTACGTTGCCGGTCCGTAAGTTAATGCACAGCAGGTTCCCCGTCGCGCCTTGGCAGATCACACTTGACTCAATGATGAGAGGGGTTGCGCGCGGCGAATTCCCGTAGTCGAGTGCAGCAGCCGCGAGTCGTTCAATCTCCCAGATCGGTTCGCCCGTCGCTGCGTCAAGGCAACGGAATACATCTTGGAAGTCATCGTGATCGCGATCACCGAAAACGACGTATTTGTCGCTGGCAGCGATTCCACCCAATCCAGCGTGTGCGAGGGGCACCTCCCATACAACATCAGGGTTGTCAGGGAGCATCGATGGCAGTTGGGCTAGGTGGCCATCGCGGCCTGGGCCAAGCCAGCCCGGCCATGATTCAGTTTGCTCTCGAGCTATTTTTTTTTTGCTACCGAATTGCTCGCGGCCAGCGGAACGAAGCCAGCAAGTGACTCAAGTGCCTGCAGAACTTTGGGTCGAATCGCGGCATCCGCTAGTCCGCTGGTGATCTGTTGTCTGAGCCCGGTTTCCAGCGAGTCAGAAACAAACACGGTGACGAAAGGAACCGGCGTTGTCTTTCCGACAACTCGTAAATCGCCCTTCTTGATTGTCCCGCAGCCTTCCAGCAGTGGCTGTGCGTAGCTCGAAATGACTGCAGCGGTTTTCGATTCAGGGCCAAGATCAATGACCTTACAGGCACCATCGCTGCAAGCATCATCAATTTTCTGGCGGTTTGCTGGAATGTGAACATTCGCAGCTTTCAGTAACTGAATCGCAGCACTGTGTTTCTCTTCTGCTTCGGAGGGACCGAAAATGATCGTGTAGTCGCCCAGATCGCCAACAGAGGTTGCCGGATCTTCCTTGTTGACAACGATCATGCCGTATTGGGTGGTGTTACCTTTCAAATCGGTAAGTTCACTGATCGCTGTCATTGCTCGCTTTGAGAGCTTGGCGTCAGCTTTTACGACAGATTGTTTTCCGATAACAATGTCGGCTTTACCGTCGGTCTTTTTCAATGCCGCCGGGAGAGATTCGCTGAACACGACAGCGACCTTGCAGTTCAACGCTGCTTCAAGATGTTTGGCAAGAATCGTGTAATCTCGCTGTGCGTAGCCTTCAACGCAGGGACAGGACAGTGGAGCCGCAAGCGGGTCCATCACGACCATGGTCAGAGACTCTGACGCTTCAGTTGCGTTTACATTTCTGGGCTGCAGTGACCAGCACAGCATCACCATGCACAGAATTGAAATTAAGTGGTGGCGGTTCATCAGGGATCGAATCATTTGGTTGCCTCGATGGTAAGTCGTGCGGTAACGCCTCGTCCGATGGCGGCTGGTTGTAGCTTTGCTTCTTTTTGGTTTTCAGCTTTGTTGTTCTGAGCTTTCAGGCCTGCAGGTTTGGGCTCCATGACTTTGATGTGGTTGCGAGTCAGGTCCAACATGTAGACCTTGTCGTTCACGGGAGACACCGCAATCGAAACATTCTTGCAACCCGGGACAAGATCGACGTCGCCTACGTATGAGACCAACTGTCCCTTAGAGTCAAAGCACTTGATACGGCCTGAGCCTGATTCAGCGGTGTAAACGTGTCCCTTCTCATCAAAACAGACGTTCATGGGATTGCAGCAACTTGTAAATCCATTGATTCCAGTTCGGTCAGATTTACCCCATTTGTTAACTTCGGTGCCGTTGATGTCGTAGTGCACGACGCGATCGCGTGAATTTTCAGCAACATAAATGCCGCTCTCGCAGCATTGCACATCCATTTGTCCACAACATCCACTCAAGCCACTCACGATGACTTCAGCGTTTTTAAATTGAAGATTCATCTTCCACACGTCATAGCCGTATCCAGTTGTTCCGCGAGTGGTGACGAACAGATGGTCCCCGGTTGAGCTAATTGACGATACTCGCATTTTTGTGCGGATCATGCTGTCAACTAAGGCTGTGATTTGTGCTTCGGTGGGTTCTGTATCAGCCTTCTGTTTTTGATCATCGCCTTTAAGTTCGGCTGCGCGTTTTAGGTCGTCCAGTTGTTTTTGGTAACGTTCCATCAGGTCCGGCAACATCTTGATCAAACGCTCTTCGGAAGCATTGAGAGTGCCATTTTCTTTTCTGGTCTTGAGTTGGGTGAGCATGTTCTCGTAAGAGGCGACACGACTCTCTGCCATCGCAATCGGATCTCTCGCTGTCATCGAGCGTTTCAACGTTGCGAGTGCTTCAGTACGCAACTGCGTCTTGCTGTTTCTCAGACGAGCAGCATGCGGAGAGGCTACTTCCGTCATCAACGTGCCATTGGGGGCAAAGCGGAACAGCTTTCCTTCACC
The DNA here is from genome assembly GCA_964012125.1 of uncultured Rhodopirellula sp. Classification (GTDB taxonomy): domain Bacteria; phylum Planctomycetota; class Planctomycetia; order Pirellulales; family Pirellulaceae; genus Rubripirellula. Next base: position 361 of record CAXGRW010000530.1, on the reverse strand, counting down.
GCCGACCAAGATGGTGTCATCGTCAGCGACGCCAACTGATTCAGGTTTCACATTGACCTTCCATGAGTTCAGAATCTTGCCGTCATCATTGGCAACGCGAACTTCACCGGGACCGTTTCCACAGACAGCGATGATCTGCCCTTGGTTGTTCAGGCAAAAGGCGTTCATCTTGAGAACTGAAGATGCCCCAGTGAACTGGATGATCCCCGATTGAGCATGCGTCGATTGATCGTCAATACTCTTGACCTCATCTGCCATCGCGAATGAAGCGAGTACTATGCAGGGTAGTGCCAGAAATGCTGATCGCATGATTACCTTTCCTTGTTTTGGGTGTGACACGATTATCCTATCAGACTTGAAA
>CAXGRW010000529.1:0-4135 GCA_964012125.1 uncultured Rhodopirellula sp. | reverse complement strand
TCATGCACTGCTTCAGGCTGTATATCGCAACCCCAGCGATCGAGTTGCTTTCCAGAGATTGGCGAAGGTTTTTGACGCGTTGGGGCGTGCAGAAGATGCAGCACAGTTCCGTGCACGCGGGATTCGCGTTGCTGATACTGAATTCACTGCTGAGGAAATTTATAAGTCGACCACGGATCGTGCGGCGGGCAAGAGAATGCCGCGTTATATGCTTGACCTTGGAAGACCATTCGAAACACTTCATTGGAATCTGATGCTGTTGCCAGCTAATGCAACTCAGCAACAGAATGTTATCGCACAGCAACGGAATAGTTTCCTTGGTAATGCCGAGGTGATGGTAATGGCAGCCGAATCTGCTTTGTCAGGGAATGATCCCAAAGCATTTTCGATTGACGAGGCCCTTCAATCCCTGACAACTCCCTCAGACACGAAGGTTGCGGTGGTCGATGCGGATGTTGCACCTTTGGCGGTGCCGAAATTGGGCGATGTTGCCAAGCAGGCTGGACTGAATTTTTCGTGGTACAAAGATACTGAAATCGACTTGAAGTCCATTCCAATTCATGAGTCGATTGGAGGGGGAATTGGTATTCTGGATTATGATCTGGATGGATGGCCAGATATCTATCTCGGGCAGGGATCCGGAGAACCACCCACAGATGCATGTACCCGTTCAAGTGTGCTTGTTCGAAATCTCGCAGGTACCTTCAATCAGGTAACAGAATCTGCGAACGTCACTGACTTCAACTATTCATCGGGTATTGCTGCGGGCGATGTGAATCAGGATGGCTTTGCTGACTTGTTCATTGGCAGCCTCGGTCGCAATCGCTTGTTGATCAATAATGGTGATGGAACTTTTCGGGATGCAACCGCTGACCTCGGTGAAGTTGAGGATCAGTTCACCACTTCGCTTGCCGTTGCAGATATCAACGGAGATGGGTTGCCCGATCTCTTTGAAGCGATCTACATCGAGATGGATGGCGCTTTCGAATTGCCCAAGAAGGATGCAGACGGCAGAGAGTTGCAGCCCTCGCCGCTCAAGCATTATGCAGAGTGCGATCGTTGGTATGAGAATCTTGGTGATGGGCGATTTCAGTCGCGAACGATCTCAAGAGAGGTAGCAAAGCCAGGCACTAGCCTGGGGCTTGTCGTGACCGATTTCAATGGCAACGGTCAGAATGAAATTTTCATTGGGAATGATGTTCGCGCTAATCATTTTCTGGTGCAGTCGGGAGACGATGAGTTCAGTAATGTGGCTGATATTCGAGGAGTGGCGAACGGATTTAGCGGAGCCGCGAATGGTTGTATGGGAATTGCACCGGGGGATTACAACCACGACGGGCAACTTGATCTATTCATCACAAATTTTTCGGAGGAGTCGGCAAACCTGTACCTTCAGCAGACGGGTAGTGGATTCACTGATCTTGCCATCAGGTACGGTTTAGATACCGTCAGTTTGCCTTTCGTAGGGTTTGGAACAAAGGCAATTGATCTGGATCGAAATGGTTGGTTGGATCTGTTGGTGACGAATGGTCATATCTTCGACATGACGTTCTACGGCGAAGATTACGAAATGGCGCCTCAGTGTCTGATGGCACACGGTAACCGTTTTGAATTGTCAGAGGTTCAGGATGAGTCCGGTTACTGGAGCGATACGTATCTGGGGCGAGTGATGGCCGCCTTTGACTTTGATCGTGATGGCGATTTGGATGTGCTGGTGAATCATCTCGATAAGCCATTGGCTTTGCTGCGTTCAGAGACAGAGACCGAAGGTCATTGGGTGCAGTTTGAATTGTCTGGCGTGATTAGTGAACGTGATGGGATCGGTGCTCGAGTGATTGTGAAAACCACAGGAGGGGATCAGACCCAGTGGGTAACCGCAGGGGATGGGTATTTCAGCAGTGACGAAGCCGTCTTGGATTTTGGCCTGGGGCGGCGTGACGAAATCGAATCCGTGCAGATTCACTGGCCCTCAGGCGAAATGCAGGAATTCAAGCCGCCGCAAGTCGACCAGAGGTATCTGGTTGTGGAAGGTGATGCTGAGCTTTATCAGCGCTAGATGTTTTAGGTTTTCACTGGGTGTGAACTGTCAGTTCCGAAACTTAGTCAGATGGTTCCTGTGCTTTTGATCATTCATGAAAAAACTTAAACACAGAAAATGTTCGATGAATCGCTTGCTCCTTGCCATCGTGTTCTTTGCTCCACTGAGTTTTTTAGGACTCGGATGCACTCAACGTGCACGGCAGAGTGATGCTTCTGATCCAGCGGAGGCGGGATCGGCAGGTGTGGTCACAGCTGATCCAAAGGGAAAGCTGGAGCCTGCTAACAGCACACCATCGTTGAATCGTGAGGAGACATTAGAGGAAGTATCTCGGCTTGCTGCTGCCGGTGAGTTTAAATCTGCACTACCACTGTTGCAGCAACTGTTGTTGATTAACCCCAGTGACGTTGCTGTTCTGTTTCAGACGGGGCTCATGCACGCTGGCTGTGGCGAACTGGCAGAAGCAATCGACTGTCTCGCCGGGATACCTGAGGATCATCCAGAAGCTGGGATTCCAGCGTTGGGTCAAGCAGCCGACTGGTGTGTGCAGTTATCACGATTTGATCAAGCCATTAATCGCTATGAGCGTATTCTTGCCTTGGACCCGAACTTGACGCTCGCGAGGCGACAGCTTGCTTATCTGCTAAATCGACAGGGTAGACGGCATGAGGCAGCGGTTCATGTTCGTGAGCTTTGCAAAGCAGGAGATGTTCGGCAGGATGAACTGCAGTCACTGATTGTGCTTAGTGATGCGATGTTGAGTGATCCTACGCAAGTTGCAGTTGGCGAAATCGACTACACCCCCATTGGTGTGTCAGGTAGGGCAAGGAAACTTTTTACCGAACGTCGCTACGCTGAGGCTGCATCGGTTCTTCGTGAGTCAGTAGCCAATGGAGGCGTGCCGCCCTCCATCGTTGCTTTGTACGGTCGGGCTGCTGCTGAGGCCCAGGATGACGTGGCATTCAAGTGGTGGTTGGGGAAAACTGACGAGGCAGTGCGTGAGTATGCCGAATATTGGTCAGCGATTGGTACTTATCTTGCGAGTGAGAGGGAATTTGCTGCTGCAACGCGTGCATTTTTGGAGTCGTTGGATCGTGATCCAACAGACTTCATCACGATGAATCGGTTGCTTCAATCGCTCAAGATGCAGGAAAACTCAGATGACTATGCGAGATGGGAAGAACGCTGGAAAGCAATGCATGAAATTTTGTTGGATAGCAACGAAATTTCGGACGCGACTGTGCCAAATGTAAAAGCAATTGAGGAATTGGCCTCGAGATTGAATGCGATTGATCGACGACTCGAAGCTGTGGTGTGGAAGTCGATAGAAGCGTTCTATAGAAAGTCGCCACCAGCGGCCTTAAAACATTGGAATTCAGAACGGCAGAAAATGGTCGGGGAAAAGAGCGGCTTTCCTGATCAGAGTGTGCGTATTTGTGGACTGTCTCTCGACACCTATCCGCTGCCAGATATTCAGCTGGATAATGTTGAAGGGGCGAGCAGTATTGCCGGCACCGCAGTCGCGACGAGTGCGAGTCCTGCTGCATTCCGAAACGTAGCAGATGAGGTGGGTGTAAAACACACTTTTAAGCTCTCGCCGGAAAAAATCGAGGAAGGGTTTGCTATGTACCATCAAGCAGGTGGTGGTGTAGCGGTGCTGGACTATGATCGTGATGGATTCGCTGACCTGTACTTTGCTCAAGGTGCTTCAGCGCCGCCAGACTTTGTCTCCAGTGAAAGCAATGTCCTGTTTCGAAATACCGATGCTAAGTTTGCAGATGTGTCGGAATCTGCCTCTGTGGCAGATAGGCGATACACGATGGGGTGTACTGCTGGTGACTGGAATCAGGACGGTTTTCCTGACTTGATTACAGCAAATATTGGTGCCAACTACCTGTGGATCAATAATGGTGATGGAACCTTTACCCAGTCGATTTTGGAGGGCAGCGATTCGTTGGAAAGAATGCCAGCTTCGGTGGCGATGGCAGATTTAAACGCAGATAACTTGCCCGATATTTTTGAAGTGAATTACATTCAAGATTCAACGATCGGTCGCTTGCCCGCGAAGGATCAGGCAGGCGTTGTTGTTGAGGCAGT
>CAXGRW010000528.1:0-4146 GCA_964012125.1 uncultured Rhodopirellula sp. | reverse complement strand
GCCAGACATTGTTCAGCGGTGTGCCTTCATTGAGGACAAGGTTCTGCCCCAGTTTAAGATTGGCACCTCCACCGGAGATCAACGTCGGTGGGTTGTTGAGATAATGGATGGAGCGAATATTGGAACCAAAGGCCAAAGCGACATGATCAAACAGGCTGCTGCCATCGGCTTCCCTGGTAGCCTTTAAATGGTCGATCAATCCGGCCAACAATTCACTGTGCGCCTTGTCCCTCATCTTGGATGATTCTTCCGTCTCTGTACCGACGCGATAATGACTCACGTTGTGAGGGTTCCCGCTCGCTCCGAGACTCCTCAGCAGACGTGAGCCGGGTTCACGGTAGGTAATGACCCGTGTGTTGTCGGTTCGCAGAGCCGCCACCATCAGTTTGTACATCATTTCGATTTCAGTGCGGCCGACCAAAGCACCATCCGGTTCTTCGACCGGAGCTTTGGATTTAGGCACAACCATCCATTTTTCGGCTTTGCTCAACCGTGTTTCGATGTCGCGGATACTTTGAAAATATTCACCCAGCTTGTCGGTATCACTGCTCGACAAACCTCTCTGCATGTCCTTTGCCTCGATCATCACGGAATCCAGGACACTGCGTCTCTCGGCCAGCATGGCCCGCCGCTGAGCTAGCGGTATGTCGTCCGTCGCAAAAAGTTTGAGGTAGGTTTCCAAAGGGGAGTTCCACGCCGAAAGAGGTCTCCCTCGTCCGTCCCAGGCAAGGGAATTTCCCGGACCATGCCCATTCCTGTCATTAGCATCAGTGCCCAGTTGGATTGAGGTGTAGCGGGTATCCTCACCGAACTGGGCTGCGGCAACCTGGTCGGCTGAAATGGTGTTGGAAAAGGATTGGCCCGGCGTACCGTATTGGTTCGCCCCCGTCAGCCAATAGGTGCTTCCCCAGTGCGCCTGACGACTGAACTGATGCTTACAACCTTGGACAATCGTGAAATCCTTTTTGTGCCGAGCCAATGGCTTCAGCCCCACTGGCAGCTTGTAACCAGCACCTTTGTCATTGATATTCGGAAACCAGGTTTCCGATGTGACCCCATAGCCGATGCCCAGAAAGATCATTCTTTTGGGAGGCGGCCCAGCGGGGGCAGCCGATGCAAAGCGACGAAATCCGAGCGACTCCAGCGCGGGAAGCGTGATCAGTGCGCCTGTGCCACGAAGGACCTGACGTCGATTGAGTTTTCTGTTCATTTCGTGATCCTCACAGCGTCTGATGCTTTCCAAGTCAGATTCCCCAGAAGTCCCACGCCCCCCGTGGCATGGCCGCAATGCTCTGGTCTCACGCTACCGCTGCCGTCCGAAACACGATTCAACGTGTAATCTCGACGTTTCAGCAAATTCGCCAATCAGCGCCAGACCGCGAACTCCAACGAGGGATCAAACGCCATTGAAAAGACAGTTTCAAGTGTCGTGGACAATCAAGAATGCAACACCGACTCTACCAGCAATGTGGCCAACGCAGCAGTTTGCCCCCGCTCTGTCCTGATGTTCCTCCAGTCGTGCCTCGCCGGACGGAAAGACCACACAATGCTGATGGTCTCAAAAGCCATGACCAAAGCAAACACCGTCTGTAAAAGGTGAACCGCATGAAGACCTTAGCTAAGCAACTCCGGCGAAAACTCAACCAACGCACGGTCGGCCCAAAATTCGCATTCATTTTTGGTGGGCATGACCCTCAACCAATCCGACGGAACCCGTTAATGATCGTGTTCATCATTTGTGGATTTTGGCAACCGGATACTCGGTCCAAGATAGACAGCATTCGTGAAGAACGGCTCTGTCGCCCGCACATACCCACGAAAGACTGGATTATCCGCCAACACAATCACTCGTCCTTTGCCAACCGGCACCACAAACACAGCGGCCGTTCCTTGCAACTCCTTCGCATTCTCGTCATTGACGTAACCGGCGATCACGTCTCCGTAAATCGCGGCGGTTTGATAACTGTTCTCCGGTCGTTGATAGTGATACGTTCCGCGGCGAAAAACAGGCACAGTGTCACTCGGGAACCCATAGGCGAGAGGGTGCGTGGAATCGATCTTCACCTCGAACATCGCTCCAGCAATTGATTTCAGGGCAGCATCTTCGCGAGCGTCACCGAAACGCTTTTCCGAGAAGCGCGTTCGCTCCGGTTTTTCTGCGTCTTTCTCTGCTTTGACTTCTGACTCAGACTCGCTCAAATCAACCACCCCATTCGACGTCAACCAGGACAGTGAGTTGCACACCGCAACAACCACACCACCATCCTCAAGATAACGCGTGATTTTTTTCGCCTGTGACTCACCCCAAAGGCTGTAACTTCCATCAGGAAGGATCAGCACGCTGTAGGCGTCCAAATCAACCCTGCCCAGGGTCGTCGTCTTGAGCAACGTAGTTGGCTGGTTCATGCGTACGTCCATGTGATGCCAAAGCGAGCCGGCTGTATAGGCGTTCGTTCCAGTTCCAACAACCAACGCAGGTTTTGCAATGGGCACGTCCAGACTTGTATCGCTTCCAAGATCAGGGCCCTCCAGTGTCTGACTGGAAGTCAAATCAAACACTTCCAACTCTGACTCCGCGACCACCTGTTTGAGGCATTCTTGGATCTCGTCCCATGAGTCGAGATTGGGTGGTCGCAAAACCAACAACGTACCTTGTGGCAATTTCACAGCACCATTCGAGCCCCTGACCGAGACTGGCTTCGTGATCACCCGTAGCTTCGCGTCCTTTGTTTGTAACGATGCAATCAGCTTAGGAAACTGCAGCGTATCAGGCGGCACGGCATACCCAAGAGCTTTCGCGTCGAAAGCAATTCCGGTTCGTTTTTGAGCTTGCTCTCCTTTTTTGGACGCCGCAACCAATTCACCCGCTTCCTGCACGTCAATCTCTTGAACTTCGAGACCGAAAGCCGACGGAAGATGCCAGGTCGACACATCATAAAAAATGTTCTCTTGAAACGTTTTATCCCGAGACATCAACGATTTGATAAATGTGTACTGCGGTTGTTCACTGGGAATGAGCAACACCTCGGAGGACGCACGTACTGAATGATTCACGACGGCAACATTGCGCGGCTGATAAGTTTTGATATCGTGCAATCCCAGCAATTCCTTTGCCGCCGCAATCCTCGAAGCTTCCCCGGACAGGAGGAACGATTTGCTGTTGCGACCTGTTGTCAGAGCATCGCTAAAAAACTCACATTGCAGCTGCAGAACGGATTCAGAATACTGAGCCAATGCTTCGACACTCGCCAGACTCGTCCTCACCTGATTGGCGACACAATCAGAGAAACTCCGCTCAAAGCGATCGTTTTTCATGCGAAGGCCCCGCGTGCTACCTTGTTCAAAAAGGATCCCCACGGCACCATTCACATCGGGGTAGGTGCTGCCTTTGCCAATGTAAAAATCATCGAACTTCTCCTCGGTGAAGAATAATTCCCCGGCGGAATCCATCTGCTTGGCGTAGAACCCGGCAAACAGCTTTGTCAGCTCAACATTTCGTGCGGGTGTCAGTGGATTGGTACGGGCGGGTATGCCTGGCTGAAAGAAATAGCTGCTCGAAGAACCCATCTCGTGAAAATCCAGAACAACGTTCGGCTTCCATTCATGAAACAACTGTATTCGACCGCGCGACTCCGGATGTGTCGCAGGCAACCAGTCACGATTTAGATCAAACCAATAATAATTGGTACGTCCGCCAGGCCAATCCTGTTGATGCTCACGATCCGACGGGTCCTGACTCGCATTTCTGCCGCGATTTTCATTGGCCCAATGTGCAAAACGACTGCCCCCATCAGGGTTGAGCGATGGATCCAGCAAAAACACTGATCTCTCAAGTGAGTCGACTACTGAGTCCGCAAGCGACGATGCCAGGTGGTAGGCCATCAAGGGTGAGGCATTCATCGCACTTGCCTCGTCCCCATGCACCCCATATCCAAGGTACATGACTGAGTGGTCTTCTTTGCGAGGAACCTTCCGCAGACCACTGGCGAGTTCCTGGTGAGTTTTTTTTAATTTTGCAATGCTCGCGTGATTTTTGGGAGACGTGATGATAAGCACAAACAGTGGTCGTCCTCCGTGCGAGGTTGCATAGGGCACCAACGCAACCCTGTCAGACTCCGATGCAAGAAGCTTCATGTAGTCGCACAC
>CAXGRW010000527.1:0-4178 GCA_964012125.1 uncultured Rhodopirellula sp. | reverse complement strand
GCTGGCTTGGCGTCTGCGGGCTCATTACCGAATGGATCGGAATCGCTGGTGCCAAAGGGATCATCTGACTTGGCGTCTCCATCTGTCGGTTCGTCGGCAGAGGCAGCACCGAAAATGTCGTCCAGGGAACCTTGCGGGTTTTGAACAACCAGACGATTGGCACTGATTCGCTCAAGGCTGAGTGCCTGAGGATTCGTGGGGTCTGCCTCCAATGCACGCTGTGCGACGACTTTCGCACCCTTTTTGTTACCTTGTTGAAGTGCCAGCTGTCCTGCTTGCACCAAGGAATCAGAGTGCATCGCCAAAACACGAGCGGTTTCTTCCAGCATTTGGGTGCCAGCGGTTGGCAACATCAATCCATCGTTGTATCGAGCTCGCTTCACGAGCCCTGGCAGGAAGCCAAAGAAGTCGTTGCTCTGTGATACTTTCGCATCGGCAACGATCTTTACTTTTGAAGCAGTTGTCTGCCCAGAAAGCTCAAGTGAGCCTTCCGACACATGACCTGCAAAGCTGCCCATCAAGATCGAATCGCGGTCTAATCGCAGAGGTGGCAAACGGTCTGATTGAACCGTCTGCATTCCGGCCAACAAAGTTGCACTGTCAAGCCAAATGGGTGACATGACGGCTGATTTACCCACGCGATTCGCGATCGCGGTAGGCATGTTCTCGGGGGTGTTGCCAATGATCCCGACCGTTCCGCCGGTGTGGTTGGCAAGGATTGCCATCATGCCAAGCTCAGTTGCTGGGCCAATGGCGATACTGTGTACAGCGATGTGATCGGCACGCAACGCGTCAACCAACGCACCAAAGCGAACCGGGTTATTGAGACCGTCAATTGATGAACCATCACCGATGTAGATGATCGATCGGGTGCGATTCTGAGGCTCTGCCGCCAGAGCCGTGCGAACGGTTCCGATGACAGTCCCGAGGTTCGTATTGCCGAGAGGAAGACGTTTTCGAAGCCTTTGAACTGCCAGCTTGGTACTGCTAGCGGGGCCAAAGCTCTTGCTCATGTCTGTTGAACGGACATCGGCAGCGTAAATGCGAACGCGGTCGCTGGGGCGGAGCGAATCAATAATCGCCCCAAGTGCTTCCAGAGATCCAGTTCGGAACTGTCCAACCTGGCTCGCGGAGGTGTCAACGATCACCACCACGTCAGCAGGTTGAGACTCACTCGCCTGTTGCAGCGTACTGTCAGCGACAGGTTTTACGGATGCCGCAAAATAACCTTCACCCGTTTCGGTGTCGAAGGTTGAGATCCGGACATTTGCCCCCTCGGTGGCGAAAGCAGTGGTCGCTCCCATCGAAACCAAACAGGTCAAGATGGCAAAAGACTGAAGGCTCTTGGAGCGAGTTGTGCGTGCGACGTGTCGCAATCCCATTTGAAATATCTCCGCTTTTAGCATTGAACGCTCGGTGCGTGCCTCGGGTTATCCGAGATCTGATTGGCATGCCTGTGACAGTCCCCTGTCGCATGAATACCAGTCAAGTCGTAAATCGTGTGAAAAGCTGTACGAAAAGACTCTGACGTAGAGTCTATTCCCGCTCCGTGGCATCTGCCACGAAAAAACAAGCCTTTCCTAGGCTCCCTAACCGGTTGATTCCGGTTGTAGGTGTTGCAATTTGCAACAACTGCTGCATCCTGCAACATCCCAGTAGCCCTAAATTGGCTTTCGGACGCTTGACGACGATAGTGTTGCGAGTTCCGTGCCAATCTGACGGATTCTGCAAAATGATCGGGTAACGTTCCGATTACAGGTAAGGTTCTGCCTGAAGGTGCCCAACGAGGCACCGAATAAGATTCGTAAGCGGAAGCTTGGTTCGGCGACTTTTGTAATCGGTCGGACTTCTCTGCGACCTCGTCGCTTCGCGGCACATTGGCGTGTGTGGGCAGCTCTTTGGTTTGAGCCAAGCCAACGCTTTGGGGCGAGTCGTTGCTCTCGTCGCTACCGAGGTACACTCGGTTGCGGCTCGCCAGACCGACAGGCCGACCTTTCAAAGCGTGGTGACGCGAGCAGTGCCAGAAGATCCTGCCCACAGGAAGAATCTGGCGAAGAGTCTGCCGCGAGACGTGGTCAATTACTTTGCCCATGACTGTATCCCACCAGTATGACGCGGCCAAAAGACGGCAATGAATGCTCGTGGTTGGACCGTGCTGAATGCTCATCCGTTAGCAGTTCTGCGTGTTTGTGCCCCGCGTATCAGTCGTACTGATCTAGTCGGCTGCCGGTGGCTCAATATCTTTAGTTGCACCGGAGCCAGTTTGGCTTGCGCGACGGTTTTCGCGCTGAATGGCGTCGTAGACTTCTTGTCTGTGCACCGGAATGGACTGTGGCGCCTCGATGCCGAGGCGAACTTTGTCGCCGCGAATGTCAACGATGGTAACCACGACATCATCGCCGATCATGATGCTTTCGTCGCGGTGTCGTGAAAGGACTAACATTGGGGCCTCGTGTGGTGCACTTGAGGAGGCTGGTTGATGGTTTCGGACCGATAACTTCCGGAAATCCGCATCCTCGCGGCTAAAAGTCGTCGTCAGGAGTAGAAATCGACCGGGTTGTGGCTGGAGTTGAGATAGAGTCTCAGAAGGTCCGCACGTACCGGTCGTGCGGATTCGCCACGTTGGGGTTAGGCCTGCGGTGTCGACTAGGCAGCTTGGCGTGCAGCTTCGGCAACGGAAACCTGTTGCGATGCCGGTGCCATCGGAAGCGCCTGCTGAATGGGTTGCTCGTCGCCAGTAATGACTTGACAGCCCAGTCGGCGATTGAGATTCAGTAACAAGGGTGAGCGGAGGTTCGTAGTCAAACGTCCGACATGACCGGCTACGGTGGTCAGGATGTACAGCTCGGCGTCCGGCTGCATGTGCAGGCAAGAGAGATCGCGGCGAGTGACATGCACACGGTAATCGGTGAAGAAGGCACGCGGACTGATGAGGCCTAACGCACGATCACCGCGGGAAACGCTCTGTAGCCAGGCCACTGCAGGATTGTCCGGATCTGGTAACAGTGCCCATTGCCTTAAGCTTTCCATTCCAATCAGACCTTGGGGGAACAGGAAGAGCTGGTCTGGGTTGAGTTCCAGAGTGCCAAAACGTTGCGTGTCGATTCGCATGGCATGTACCGCCGAAATTACAGGGTTCTTTTAATTTCTCGAAGCCGCTAAGGCGTGGACCGAGAAAACATCCGTCATAGTCGGTATCGGCGGAACGAGCGTTAGAATCGACAAAATCGCTATAGGAAATTTAGGACGGTCATCTGCGATGTTTTGCCAATCAGACGCATCGACGCCTCCAATGCCACTTGTCTTTGGCTCATGTCGCTGACCACGGTTGCGATATCAGCATCAATTTCGTCGCTAAGTTGACTCTTCATCGAAATCAATCGAGTCTCTGCAACGTCTGAGAGTTGCTGTGCATTGCGACTCCAGACCCCCACTCGTCCTCTCGCCCGACTAGCGCGGTCCAGGTCGGTATCCAATGTCGCCTGAAGTCGTGTGATCTCGGGAATGTCGCCTGTTGTGACGGCTTTACGCAGTCTTAGAAGGGTGTCTAGCGTGCCACCCGCGTCACGTGTGTTGAAATCGCTGCCAGTAACCGTGTCCACAGGGCCAATCACCGATCCAACATTGTCGGCGCCATTTTCGCCGATCCATCCCAGTCGAAGACCGGCATTGCTACTGCCCACGCGACGAATCGTCAGCGGATTAGCATCGGGAGGAGCTGTCAGCTGGATTCCGTTGCCGAATTCGTTCAAACCCACCAACACGCGAGCAGTATCCTGATTCAACGGATGATCCCGGATCAAGTTGATGACATCCCCGACCGTGGTGGAACCTTCAAGGTCGAGATCCAACTGCACACCATCCGGGCGAACAATGGATATTTCAGGCGAGTTAGGATTGAGAGCGATGCCTTGTCCGCTCCCAAGGTCATTTAACAGTGTTTGCCTAGTGGCTGTGCGGATTCCGAGCAGCGTTGCTGCATCCCCACCATTTTCGCCGACGGCGTAGTCTGATCCGCTTTTCATGGATCGCAGCTGGATGCGGCCCTCGCCACCTTTGAGCTGTGCCCGTATGTCAGCCCCGCTCCGATTGATAGCAATCAGGACGTCGGAGACAGTTTCAGCGGCGGAAAGGTCGACGATGAAGACTTCGTCGTCTTGGATGATTTGGATTCCATC
>CAXGRW010000526.1:0-4191 GCA_964012125.1 uncultured Rhodopirellula sp. | reverse complement strand
CCCAATGCCCAGGGAAAGTGCAGACATAAGGATAAACCCCTGGTTCGCTCGGAGCCTCGAACCGTAACACATGGACCCGCGACTTCCTCGTTGGTCCAATCATTTTGGTGGCTTGCAAAATCAGCCGCCGCTTATCCTTCGGAATAAAATCGGAGTTGGCGTTCTTTGGATCACGAGCCATCGCGTTGGCCGCCATACCGACTTCCTCAAGTGCACCTTGCTTGACCACAACAAGGTTATGATCAGTGGCATCCGGATTGGTGAAGACAATTTTCACTGGCTGACCAGTTCGGACACTGAACTGCTCTGTCGTAAAACGCATCACTTCTGGCATGCAGGAAATCTTGATCGTTGCGATTCCCTTCTGGGAGTCGAACTGGGCATCGGCAGCGCTGGGTGTTGGTTCTGTCAATCCAGCACTCTGTTTAGCATCGCGGAGCAGCTTGCGCAGATCGTAATTGTCATTCTTTTCCCAATGACGTTTCAGCGTCCGCGATTCTAAAGCGCAAGTAATTGCGTAACTGAGATGCCCCCCTTGGGGATGCTTCAAAACCTGCAACATGACATCGAGAGCCTGCTTGGTTCCAATATGGCTGGCAACAATGACTGCTTCCATGCGTGCCATCGCGTAGGAATCATTCACTGCATTTTCCAACAATGAATAAAGATCATCGAACTGGTCGTGCCAATAACGCAATTGCTGGATCGCCGCGGCGCGAGCATACTTGTCATCGCACCCAAGCAAGTCTCGAAGCAATTTGAGGTTCGTTCCATTAACACCACGATAAACCCAAATCGCCTCGATCTGATGGTGTCGAAAACGATCGTCTTCGGGATCAAGTTGCTTCACCCACAGGTCGAGAGCTTTTTGCACAGCTAACGGATCACGTTCCCGAAGCTCGCGTCGAATCCACGCTCGAATGCGACCCTCAGGACGTTTCAATTGATCCAGTAGCTCAACGATTGTGGCCTCCGCGATTTTTGGAGTTTCTTGCAGCGACTTTCCTTTTGCAACTATTCTCCAAATCCTACCGGAGTGCCGATCCCGACGCTCATCACGCAGTGAATACTGAGCATGTCCTTTGACGGGGTTGTACCAATCACAAACGTACAAAGCTCCACGCGGTCCAAAGCGAATGTCCACAGGAATGAAGCTCAAGTTTTTTGAAAAGATCAGATCACTGACATACTCCTCATCAAAACCAAACTCACCTTCTAGCCACCGATGAATTTCAATTCGGTTCGTCGGCTTGTACCTCGCCTTGATATAGCCTCCTTGCAGCTCATCAGGAAACGTTGCAAAGTCCACAAACTCTTGCCCGCAGGTACCTGAATAAGCTCTTAACCCATTCGGTCTCGGGTGTTGCCTCGGATAGTCCGGATCCAATGAATGAAAAGCGGCCGCAAAAATGGGATGACTTGCAACATGCTGTCCCCAATCATCAAAAGTCACACCCCACGGGTTGGTGCTGGGATAGGTGCCGAAACTGGTCAATCGATGGGTATCGGGCTCAAACCGAAACCAGCCGCTATTCTGCTGACGCACCGGCCCATAAGGAGTCTCGACCTGGCTGTGATGAAAAATGGACTCTCTGAACAACAAATCACCGTCGGGAGTCCAAACAAAATCATGCAATGAATGATGAGAATCCTCTGTCCCAAAACCACTCAACAGTTGCTTCCGGACGTCAGCCTTACCATCACCATCGGTATCCTTGAGAAACGTCAGATGTGGCTCTTCAGACACATAAACCCCGCCGTCGCCGAAGACAAACGACAACGGAATGTGAAGATCATCAGCAAATACCGATGATTTGTCTGCTTTCCCATCACCGTCAGTATCCTCAATGATCACAAGCTGATCGTTAGGTTCATTTCCCGGATAGACATGCGGGTAGGTGGTAGAACAGCTGACCCAAAGCCGGCCTCGATTATCCCACCTCATCTGAATGGGGGCGGCTAACGCTGGGAACTCTTCCTCGCCAGCGAACAAACTGACCTCAAACCGTGGGTCGACCTCAAAAGCCTTCTGTTCATCGGCAGCGGACATCCACCGATTGGCACCACGACTTTGTTTGGTGTCGGGCATGACGGGCAAATTACTGTCATCAATCGGACCTGCAATCTCTTTCCCTTCGACGAGATCCCAAATTCGAGCATCGCGATTGGCGGTCATGATTTCGAAATTCCGCATTGCTGGCAGAAAATCCAAATAGCCGTACGTCTTACTACGTCCACCGGTGTAATAAAAAGTATTGAGTGGTCGATAGCGACGAAAAAACTGGCGATTTTTATCGACGACCACGTTCCGTAAATCCTCTGGCACCAATGGGGCTTCTTGATTGAAAAGCTCTTGGTAAACCAACCGCGAAAACAACCGATAGCCTGCATCGTTCAGATGGGCCCCATTGATGGTGAGGTCTGTTCCCGGACTTGCCATGGCACTCAGTGTTGGATGAAAGACGTCAATGAAGCCGATCTCCAAATCAGCTGCAGCGCGAAGCATGATCTCGGTGTACACCTCTAAATTGCCGTTATTCAATCCTGCCGCGTCAACTCCATCAACGCGTTCGTTTGCAATCGGGGACAGCAAGATAACCTTGGGTGCGCTCTGTCCATTGAATGCAGAGCTGCGCAGTTCATTCAGAAAAGTCCTCAATGCCTTCTCAAAAGCCTCTCCACCCTCAGGGCCTGCAAACGACTCATTGAACCCAAAAGCCGCAAGCACGACATCTGCTTTCTCATGCTTCAGATGCTGCATCAAGCCTGCAAAGTTTGACGGACGCGGTTGCAGATCAACCGCGTCGGCTGGCCAACCGAGGTGCCTCACCGTGATCCGTTGGGTCTTGGCTTTCATTTGCAGTAACGCTTCCAGATACCCAAAATATTGAGAGCGTTCCAGCAACATGTTACCGATGAACGCCACTCGGTCTCCGGCGTCCAACTCAAGTGGAAGAGTCGTTTTGAGAGGCGTCGTTTTTTCCGCACGGGGGGCGCTCGCCGCATAGATCCCGTACTGCTTCAAGTCCGGATCCAGCACTGGCTCAGCATTTCCGGTCGCGCTGTTCTTTGCGTCTTTGTTCTTTGCGTCTTTCAAAGATGCATTTTGAGCCTGAACAAAGCAGGACGACGAAGCAAAACAAATGAAAATCAACAGGCACGAGATTCTAGGCAAACGCATGACATCGATAGATTGAGAGGGTGTTGAATTTCCCGACGATACCGCAGGAAACTGAATCGGTTGTTTTCCAGACAAACGCTGCGAAGAAATTGAGTTCAACATCAGATCTCGACATCTCCTCGCTCAGCCTGTTCTAGCATCGCAGGACAACTCGATTTAGTTGGTGTAACAACAGAATCCAGCGTATAAACGAAAACAACCTGCCGGTCAGTCTAACCGATTGCTCGCGATTCCAGTGCTGCGTCCATCGGTCTTCTCTGGCACGTTAAGGCGTCTTGCGTTGCCTACGAACTCGAGTCGTGGGCAGTCGCATTCGCCGATTAGACACTCGTTCGCGTCCCCGGACTCCCTAGCGTACCCCATGCAATCGGCTGCTACTTTTTCGGTGCACGACCTCGGGAACTAGATCCGGAGGCGGCAGAAACCTTGGCCATGACAGCTCAGAAAACAGGGATGCGCACGAAAAACGACGTTCATCCCACCGTTCCAGCCGGTGACTTCCGATCCCAAACAGCACCAGCACCAGCTGCGATGACGCGACGGCAACGACTCAGCCGCACCGAGCCGTCCAGCTAAATGTGGCCACAACAACGCAACTGCACGAAGCATTCTTCCTGTTTTGCCCCATTTACGACACTCCTTGTAGGAATTTCACACCTGCCTGGATACCAACTTCAGTGAATTCGCTACAATTCCGTCCGTACGGCGAAGCACTGGATCAGCTCGATGATGAGGTGGGTCCAATGGCATCCCTTGATGACAGTGCGACGTCACTTTACAGAGAGTGGGATCAAGAAAGAGATAATTGGAATGAGCGACGCAAAAGTCAGTGGAATTGTCCACCTGATCGAAGACACCAAGACCTATGGCAACAAAGGTTTCCAAAAGAGGCTGGTTGTACTGGAGCAGGACAAAGGTAGCTTTACAAACTACGTGCCTATCGAGTTTACCCGCGACTCCTGCAGCTCCGTTGATGAGATGACTCTCGGGGACGAAGTCGAAGTCAACTA
>CAXGRW010000525.1:0-4205 GCA_964012125.1 uncultured Rhodopirellula sp. | reverse complement strand
GTTACCCAATGGAGATCAGCTGAGTCCACGCAGGCTGCAACTACTAGGAATCAGCCTGGGATTTGCCGATACCGCCGAGGACATTCATTTCCTGCTCGAAGAAGCATTTGTAAAAGTTGGTGACGAAAATGTCGTCAATCACTCGTTCCTTAAATCGATACAAATGAGGATCCGGTTCGACACCAACCCGATCTTCGCATTGCTGCACGAAGCAATTTACGCCCAGGAACAGGCAACCGCATGGTCATGCAACCAAGTGCAACAAGAACAGTACCGGCACTATGACAACTACGAAGATTTTCACTTCTTCGGCGAGATGATTTTTCCATGGATGTTTGATGAGATTAGCGAACTCAAAAGCCAAAAAGAGGCTGCAGAGATCCTGGCTTCCTATGATGCGTGGCCAAAACTCTATGACGAATCTGTGCTCCGTGAGAACAAAGTGCCCGTCACATGTGCCGTCTACTACAACGACATGTTTGTGAACACCAAATTTTCGCGAGAGACGATTGATTCAGTACCCAACATGAAAGCGTGGTACACCAGCGAATACGAGCACTGTGGCCTCCGCACTGGCGGTGAGAAGATATTCTCACGATTACTCGACATAGCCCACGGTGAAGTTGAGCGATAAAGCTTTGCTTTTGATGCTCCGCACCCGCCATGATGACATCGTGCCAAGCTGATGCGGTATTCTGCTAAGTCAGCATGATCACTAGTCCCTTTAAAAAATGGCTGCGTTAGCACTGCAAATTAAACTCACAAGAGCTTGAAACCTGACGGAGTGCGGTAGGCGATCATCTACCTTCGTACATACTCTCGCAATCGAAATGCCCCACTGAAGGGAACCCGGTGTACCTGTCAGACAACAAAACCTTGCGGATGCTAACCCTTTGCGGGCTCTATCTCGCGCAGGGAGTTCCCTGGGGATTTGTCACCATCACTTTCGCGTCATGGCTCGCCGAGCCCGAACAAGGTATCACCGCCGAACAACTCGGCCCTATCCTGGCCGTGGCCACGCTTCCGTGGTCATTTAAATTCCTTTGGGGCCCCCTGATGGATCGCTTCACCATTCGTGCGTTGGGGCGGAGGCGACCATGGATTATTTTCGCCCAGAGCATGGCTATCCTGATCCTGGGAAGCATGATGCTGATCAACGATCTTCCAAACTTGATTTGGACACAAACACCAGAAGCATCTGACTGGTCGCAAGTCATCTTCAGGCTTGTTCCGGGCCCCTTGGCTGCCTTGATCCTGCTGGCGAATGTCTTCATTTCGTTGCAGGATGTCGCAGTCGATGCGCTTGCAGTTGACCTGCTAGCTGAAAATGAGCGTGGCAGAGCAAACGGGATGATGTATGCGAGCAACTATCTTGGAACCGCCATCGGAGGCGCTGGACTTGGCTATATCGTTTCGCAATACGGCATCCAAGCGGGGCTAGCAGGCCAAGCATTCCTGCTAGCCGGAATCATGTTGCTGCCGATTTGCTTCCGCGAACGTCCGCGCGAGGGGAAACGAATTAAAGATGCTGAAGAGAATCTGCAGTCACTCACGGCAACGGATGTGGCACACGGAACAACGCAAACAGATAACGAAAGGACAACTTCAGGTCGAACTGCAACCAGTCCCTTGCCTGCAGGCAGTTTAGATTTGGCGAATTCACCTTACCTGCCCCCGGATCCGACTGTCGATCAAGTGGTGGGCGAAACCGCCGATCACCACCCCTATCAAACTCTTCCATCGACAGGCGTGAAACTGCCCCCGTCCCACGTATCAAAATCGGTTTTTGCCAACCTTTTTCGAGCGTTCAGTTTGCGTGCAACTTTGCTTGGTGCAATCATCGCTTTAGGGGTAAAGATTGGCTCAGGAGCTATCACCGTTGTCCTACTTGATTACCTGATGAAGGAAGGCGGCTGGACGCAGGCACAATACACGAGCGTTACAGGTGGCTGGGCAGTCATGCTGGGGCTGGGCGGATCGATCGCAGGCGGATTTCTCGCTGATATTTTCGGACCAAAACGAGTGATTCTGGCCGCTTCGCTCACGCTCGGAACACTATGGCTATCAATGGGTAGCATTCCAGAAGCGTTGAACAACCAGAGTGTCGCGACCGTGCTGCTGCTGGGCCAAGAACTTTTACTGGCACTACTGACAGTTTCCCTCTTCGCACTCTTCATGTCCATTTCGTGGCCGCGTATCGCTGCTACACAATTCACAACTTACATGGCATTTTTGAACCTCTCGACCACCATTGGAAGCTACTCAGCAGGTCTTTTGAGCGGCAATTACACGGCCACACAAATCCTCATGTTTGCCGGGATCGTTCAGGCCCTGATTGTTCTTCCCGTGCTGCTCATCGACCCACAACAAACGCGGCGCGTCCTTCCCGCTTGAGCACAACAATACACGGCCGACAACAACACATGGCCGACAACAATACGAAGGCGACAACAACACGAGGGCGTCAACAAAATCGTCGATTAACACTTCACTCAACTGCGACCCCACTTCTGGTGACTACTTCCAAGCTCCTGCCTTACGCTATGCCAACAATCAACTCCATAAAACAAATCCACCCCAGAACGTTTTTCGCAATCGTCTTTGCGTTACTTGGTGCTGCTGTGGCCCCGCCAGTAAAATCGCAAACCGTCACCGAGCCATGGCCTCAAGCATCCGGCCCGCAACTCAACTGGGCCACAACAACAGTCACCCCACCACCACTAAGGTGGAGTGTCGAGAACGATAAAAACATTCGTTGGCGAAAGTCATTGCCCGAGACAGGGCAGAGCGGTATTGCGGTATGGGGAGATCGCCTTTTCCTGACCACGATGAAGTCAATTGATGCCGAGTCGAAGCCAAAAAAGGGCAGCGATATCGTCCTGCATTGCATCCATGCAGATACCGGTAAGACATTGTGGACGACCCAAATTGCTGGCGACCCCGCAGCAAAAAGCATTTACGCCTACGGATTCAGTAGCAGCAGCAGCCCTACACCTATCACCGACGGAAAACACGTCTGGTGCTGGAACGCGAGTGGCCAGATGGGATGCTGGACCGTGAACGGAACACCCGTCTGGTCACGACGTTGGACGCCTACCCTCGGACGTCCGTTCAACAAGCAGTTTGAACCCATCAAAATTGGCAACACGATCCTGAACGTTGAACCACTTGAACTTGGAAATCCCCAACGCCGCGAAGATGCATGGAACTTCTTACGCGGATTTGACTCACTCACCGGAAAACTGCTGTGGACTGAAACCCAAGGCCTGACACATTACAACACCCCCGTCGCAGGTCGTTTGCCCGATGGTGGGCACGCGATCCTTGCAGGACGCGGTGCCCATCACGACACGCCCGAAACCCCCGCCGGACTAACACTAACTCGAGTTGACGGAGACGATGCTGGAAGAGCCATTTGGAACTGGAACGCTCTAGCTGATGGAAAAGCACAGGTCACCCAATGCTGGGATGAGAAATACGCCTACTGGCTAGATGAAACGAGAACCGACCTGGTCGTCCTCAACACGGCAGATGGCTCAGAAGCAAAACGCATCTCTTGGACGAATGATGTAAGCCACACCAGTTACGACAGCAAGAACGACAAATTTTCAACACGACACCATGTTAACATTGGCGACGTAGAACCACGCATGACCGTGTTTCCAGCGTGGCACGCCAATATTTCCATTTACCCACACGTATTCTTCCAGTGCTTCCACTTTGAAGGAAAACGCCGAGGAAAAATGACCCACATTGGACCAAGGCATTGCATCACAAGAATCAACGTTGAGACTGGAACTGTTGAATACCTGGAACTGCCATTTCCTGTTCCTGTCGTTAAAAATGCAATCCAAAAAAATGGTGAGACCTACTACCCTAACATGACCCTCAATAGTCGTGGAATCAACGTGGGAGAGGACAAGCGTTCAGGCAGGTCGGGCTGGTGGTGGTGCTTCAATGGCAACGTGATTGCCGTCAACCAACACCTGTTTTTCACTTTCATGAGCGGCAAAGTCCAAGTGATTGACGGCACCGCCAAACACTTTAATGAAACTGCTTTAACAGCGTTCAATGATCTCGGTAAATTCGGAGAAACGTGGTCGGTCAACACACCGAGTTACAGTAACGGGCGACTGTACCACCGAACAATGAAAGAACTCATCTGCATCGAGAAAGAGTAGATCGACCAAGTGCAGATCGCATTG
>CAXGRW010000524.1:0-4222 GCA_964012125.1 uncultured Rhodopirellula sp. | reverse complement strand
ATGACACTTCCAATGTCAATCGAACGATCTTTAATCTGCTTTTTTTTACAGTCGTCATCTCAGCGATGCGTTCCCTAGCGCAGTCGCGATGGATGCAGATTTTTGCGTTCGCCACCGGACTGGTCGCCTTGTCCGCGTCAATGCTGGCAGAGTTCCAACCATCCCGCGGTTTGTTGGTAGGTGTTTACACATGTTACCTGGCTATCTTTCTGTCGCTTGTGATCGCCCTGTCTCGAAGTGTTTTTCAAAGTGGCAGAATCGACACCAATCGAATTCTAGGCGCCGTGTGCATCTACTTTCTGCTAGGGCTGATCTGGGCGTTGGTCTATTCGCTCATTGAGGTCTGCTTCCCGAATTCGTTCAACATTCCCGACTACGTCGCGTTGGGTGTACGGCAACAGATGATCTGTGACATGATCTATTTCAGCAATGTCACCCTAACGACACTAGGCTATGGTGATATTCTTCCGCTTAGCAACCTTGCCCGAACGCTCGCCAATCTAGAAGCGATGGCAGGACAACTCTATGTCGCCATCGTGATTGCCCGCATGGTTGGCGTTCAGGTCACCCAACGACCTGCAGAACAGACGTAGACCCGCAATGGAAGCCGAGAACGCGGCAGGAAGCAAAAAGCCCGGGCAAAAATATCAGTCCGAGCTACGGACTTTGAACACACGGATTTTGAGGACACTGTCTTGGTAGACAAAGCAGTGGCCAAACCAACAACCACCGCAGAAAAGGCGATCGACCTGATGTTCCACGCGGCGAACGCGGATAATCCTGACAACCGCACGCGACGAACATGTATCAAAACACGGCCACGCCACCAGTTCATGCCCGCCGCCGAAACAATCTCAGCTCGCTCATCAAAAGCGGCTGAACATCAGTGATTCACGAGCAAGCGGGCTTCTTGCCATTGCCGCCAGTTTCAACTCAGCGGCTAACTTTTCGAACGGGTCCTGCATAGTAACCGGGGTTACCTCGCAGTGCCTCCTGCGTGGCAATCAAGCTATTGCGTCCGTAGGTCACCACCCACTTAGGCGGATAAGGATTCCCTTGGTTTGGATAAAGCGTGACTTCCCAAGCCGAAGTGATCCCCGCCTGAATCGCATTCATATTCATATTCATCATGGCGATTCGCTGGTTAACCTGCTGATCCCTTTGATAGGCCGCAGCAAGCGACTGCAAGTGAAACGCTTGATCATCCTGCTTGTAATTCTGTGTGGCTGACTTCTTTGCCGAAGTGGCTCCGCCAGTTCCTAACGGGTTAGTGGCAACATCGGTGCCAAGATTGGCAGTAAAGCCTTTCGCCGGTTTGGGTAATCCATCGGAACCACCATCGTTGGCTGTGATCCCCTGGGCGGGCTTGGGCACTCCAGTCTCGTCCGAACCAGTCTTCCCGGTGAGTCCCACAGCAGGCGCGACAGCTGTTCCGCCACCATTGGGGTCAGGGGTCGCTGGCGAGGGTGGCGAGGGAACAGCTTTGTGACTCGCGAGCCAAGCGTCCCAACCACTCTTCAGCATGGTCTGCTCTTTTTTGGCGAAGAGATAAAACGGAACCGCATACTGCGATCCATCCTGCAATTCGAAGACAACGCCCTCGAGGTTGTAATTCTCTGACTTGCCGTTTCGGAAGATAGGCGAGTTATTCACCCAATCCTCAAGCGCCTTTTTGTTCGGCATTGGCTTGTTTTCTGAAGTCTCAACCACTCGTAGCAGAATGTCCTGATAAATCTCAGGCAGGCCATCAAACGGCTTGTCGTTAACAACGACCTTGCCGTCCATTTGCTTGATCACCACTTCATCACGCTCATAATCCACGATCTTACCGACCACCTTAAGCCCATTACTCATGGTCCAAGTTTGAGTTTGATCAATATGACCGTTGTGGATTTCAAGCGCTTCTTTGCTTTTCAAATACTCGCGATCTTCTTTACAAAGCTTATCGATCGGGCATGAGCCAAGTTCTTTGTTCTCGCGCTGCAGAATGACCATATCATCATCGAAACCAACGAGGTCTGCGTTGATGGTGTAAAGCCCCGTGACATCCTTCCAGACTCTTGCGTCTGCCGTCCCGGCAACGGTAAACACCACCGCCAATCCAACTGATGCTCTTAATCCGCTCATTGCTCGCAAGGCATAACCCATGATCTTCTCCAATTTCAGAATGCAACATGTGCAATCAGGTTTTTCATTCAGTTCATAGCGACGCTGGCACGTCACCCTCTCATGATAGTCAAAAGCTGACGAACCGGGCACGGCAGCGGAACCGCTTTTCCAACCCAAGCACCTTTGCCGCACCTGAGATTTACCCCCACCACCCGAGAGCCCCCCCTTGAAAAAAGGGCGATAGCGGAAAAACCCAGCCTTTCACCACGTTCTGCAGCCAAATCCTGTCGCCAGCTCGGCGGCGTTGGCTCGAGACTGCAGTTGGGCGTCAAAGGCGGGCGACAACAAGTTTTTGACATGCATCCGGCGATTGCCGATCGGGACGCACTCATTCAGGCCTATCGGTTAGAAGAGTCAGGCCCGTCGTCATGAAGCGTCTCTACTCCTCGGAAAGCCAGGCTGCTGCTGCCGCTTCATCCGCAGCATCAAAATATTTGACCGTTGACAGGGTGAACGGCTTACAAATCATCGCCATCCATTTTTCCCAATTGGAGTCACCGACCATGGCAATTTTACTGATGTCAGAGCAATGCTTCGTTGCGAACTTGATATCTTCCCAAACCGCCCCCATTTCCCAACCATGAAAGTCGTGCATGACAAACAGGATGTGGATTTTTCCAACCTGGCTGATCAACGCTTCGACGGCAGGCTCAAAACTACCATAGTCTTCTGCGGTCAACTTGCCGCTCACCCGAACATCCAACAGTTTTGCGTCTGCGTTTTCTGATAATTGAATTGCCATGAAAATCCTCAAGTGTGTTGACGTTTAACGTTCACCGGGGCGAACTGACTCATGTGTGATCCGATCGACAACGCAACTGCACCCTGCCAGAACGGTTGACATCAATGTACAAGATTCCGCGCATCTTGAGGGGGCCTGCCACCAGAGGTCAGGTGAAGATTTCATGACTTCGCCAGCAAGACGCCAACCGTGCACCCCCGTTTCAGTCTGCGGCCGGCCATTCATGTCTGCAGAAAAATGAGAAGACGGCCCCCGAGGGGCGTGGGCGGCAGCTTGGGTTGGAGATTCGCCACTCATGAGGCACTTGCACAACATCAGGAACAATCCATTTTCAGCCAGCATTGCCAGGAGGCCCTAACCTACCGTAGCGAACTTGAACTTTGCCGTTGCGTCGATGACGTCAACGGCATTTTCGATTTTCCATTGCATGCTCGGAAGCATTGACTTGCCGGGAAATATCGACTCGCTCCGCGATACGGTGTGACTCACCGATTGCGGCAGAGCCTTTCCCGTTAAGATAGACACGCAGCTCATCGCGCAACTGCTGCCGTGCGCGCGAGAGCCGACTTCGGACTGTACCGACTTTGATATCCAAGACATCGGCGATTGCCTGATAATCAAACCCCTCAAATTCCCGTAGTATCAGAATCGTGCGGTAGCTTTCATCAAGTCGCTGCATGGCTTCTCTGACATACCTTCTTTCCTCATCACGTTCGACCGACTCCGACGGCAGAACTTGGTGGTCCATTGTCAATTGATCAAAATTCTTTCCGATGCTTTCGAGGGGACGCATTTTTTGGTTTCGCCGAAAATCACTCCGGCTGGCATTGAGTGCAATTCTGTAGAGCCACGTATAGAAGTTGCTCTTCTTTTGGAAGGAATCGAGAGCTAAGAACGCCCTAACAAAGGCATCCTGCACAACTTCTTCCGCAGTAACCACGCAACCCACTTGGTGTAGAATCGACTTAAAAAGACGATTCTGGTATCTACGAGTCAACACTTCGTAACCGTGGTGGTCGCCCCCAACGGTGACACGCACTAACTCTCCGTCCGCCATCTCGGCATTATCGCGGCTATCGGTGGCAATGGATTGCACGGAAATGCTACCTTCAACTAAAATTTGCGGGATGATTGTGGTGCAAGAACCGGTCTCGCAACCAATGTTTTCAAACTCTGCCCTCTTGAGTCGCGTCGAACACCACAGAAACCCGCAACCGATTTCCCAAAAATCGTTTTTCACAATGACTCGGCGCCCAATTTCACCACGACCTCCGGCGAGACTGACCATCTCGGCATCAGCCACGGTCTGCG
>CAXGRW010000523.1:0-4230 GCA_964012125.1 uncultured Rhodopirellula sp. | reverse complement strand
GCGCCCATATTGGTCGGCTCTTCTTGGACCCAGTACACGGGCTTACCTGCTGGAAATTCGTTTACTGATGTCAGTAGTTCTTCCACGCTGAGTGGGTAGAGCTGCTCGATTCTCATGATTGCGACGTTGTTAAGCTGCTTTTCTTCCCGTGCCTCGATCAGGTCGTAGTAAACCTTGCCGGTACACAGGATCAGGCGATCGGCGTCATTGAGAGAGACTTGTTCATCTGGCAACACTTTTCGGAAGGTACCGTCGGTCAAATCCGACAATGGGCTGATCACGCGTGGATGTCGGAGTAGACTTTTTGGCGATAGCACCACCAGCGGCTTTTTCCACTTGCGGATGACTTGGCGACGCAACAGGTGGAAATACTGTGCAGGGGTCGTTGGCTGGCAGACCTGAATATTGTGCTCAGCAGCCATGGCCAAAAATCGTTCAACGCGGGCGCTACAATGTTCAGGTCCTTGCCCTTCGAAGCCGTGCGGCAGCAACATCACCAATCCGCTGAGTCGATTCCATTTGTCTTCTGCACTGGCAATGAATTGGTCAACAATCACTTGAGCGCAGTTCCAGAAATCACCGAACTGAGCTTCCCAGACAACCAAGCCATCGGGGCTATCCAAGGAGTACCCGTATTCGAAACCCAGAACCCCAGCCTCGCTGAGCGGACTGTTGTAGAGTTCAAGTCGGGCTTGATCAGAACTGAGGTTGGACAGCGGTGTATAGGTGCTGCCATCCTTTGTGTCATGGAGAACGGCGTGCCGTTGGCTGAATGTACCTCGTTGGCAGTCTTGGCCTGTCATCCGAATAGGATGACCATCAGCGAGCAGCGATGCGAAAGCCGCTGCTTCGGCGCTCGCCCAGTCGAGAGGATGTTTGCCCTCGGCCATCTCTCGCCGCTGCATCATGGGGCGTTTTAATTTTTTGTTTGCAGAGAAGTTTTCCGGGAGTCGTGTCAACGCATCCAGGAGCGTGGAAAGTTTCTCTGTGTCGCAGCCAGTTGGGGTATCCGCAAGTGGTTCCGGGCCACCGAAGTAGTCACTCCAGTTCGCGGCGAGTGTTTGAGTATCCGGGACAAAAGCTTCATTCTTGCTTGCTGCAAATTCCGACTCCAGCTTTTCCGTTCTTTCCTGCTGAATCCCCTCAGCTTCCTCCGGACTGATTTTTCCCAGTTCAAGGAGTCGGTTCAGGTATTGTTCTCGCACGCTGGCTCGACGATCAATTTCAGCGTACATGCGAGGTTGGGTGAAACGAGGTTCATCACCTTCGTTGTGTCCCCATCTGCGGAATGCGTAAAGGTCGATCACGACATCCCGCTGGAATTCCTTTCGAAAATCCATAGCCAGGGAAACCACCTGAGCAACTGCTTCGGGATCTTCGCCATTGACATGGAAAATAGGGATCTGCAGCATCTTTGCGATGTCGGTAGCGTAGGTTGTGCTGCGTCCCTCTTTAGGCTCAGTGGTGAAGCCGACCTGATTATTAATCACGACGTGCAGTGTGCCGCCTGTCTTGTAACCCTCAAGTTCGCTGAGGTTCAATGTTTCCTGAACCACTCCCTCACCTGCAAACGCTGCATCACCGTGGATCAGGATGGTCATGACCTCCTGTCGTTGTTCATCACGGCGGCGATCCTGCTTGCATCGGGTACGACCTTGAGCGACTGTATTGACGAATTCGAGATGGCTTGGGTTGAAGCACAATGAGATATGCAGATTGTCTCCTGAGGCGGTCGTCCAATCGCTGCTGTAGCCAAGATGGTAGCGAACGTCTCCGCCACCTCGGTTCATTTCCGGGTTGGGATCGTCAAAGGACCAGAAAATGTTCATGGCCCGTTTTTTCAGGATGTTAGCCATCACGTTGAGGCGGCCGCGGTGGGCCATGCCCATCACGACTTCTTTGACGTTGTGCTGGGATGCTTTTTCCAAGGCGAGGTCGAGCATTGGAATCAGAGTTTCGGCACCTTCGAGTGAGAAGGTTTTGGCACCGACAAACTTGCGACGCACGAATTCTTCGAAAATGGTCGCGTCTGCGAGTCTGGCATAAATTCGCCGCTGAACATCGTGTGACAATTCAAGGCGATTTTCAGTGGTTTCCATGCGGCGTTGCAGCCAGTCACGGATATTACGCCGGTCGATGTGCATGAATTGTGCACCAATGCTCCGGCAATAAGTGTTTCGTAAGCGGGTCAAAATGGCATCAATCGTGCCACCAAGCTCTGTTTCAACAGAGGCCCCGTTGAAGGGACGGCTCAGATCTTCCTGATTCAGCCCATAGACATTCGGATTCAGTTCCGGGCTATCTGGGCGATCAAAACCCAAGGGATCCAAGTTGGCGACCAAGTGACCTCTGACACGGTATTCACGCACCAAGTTGTTGACTCGATCCTGAATGCGGGCAAGCCAGAGGGCTTGGTCGGTGGCGTCGTTCGTGGAGCTCTGCCCTTTTTCGTTCCCGCGGGTTTTGGCGCTGCCGCCACCCTCGGACGATGGCCTGTTTTTGCTGGAACTGCCGTTTCCCACGAGAAACTGCTCAAAATACTTTCGCCAGTTTTCTGACACGCTGGCGGGGTCGCGAACGTACTGGACGTACAAATCATCAATGTAGTCCAAGCTGTAGCTTTTCATGGTGACAGCAGGGCCAATGAAAGTGGGCCGATTCGAGTAGCGAGATCATCAGGTGATAGATGACCTGCTCAAGGATCAGATGCGGTTTGTAATGGGTTGAACCCTCGGGACGGGCTGAGGTTCAACTGAGCTGTGTGCAATTTAAGGAATTACCATCGGGTGTGGTAGCGGCTCAGTGGGACTTTCGTTACCAGATTTACCCGAAAACTGTTTGTGTTGTGGCATTTCTGGTCTCCGCCACGGGTGGTAAGTTTGGAGCCCGCCAGACTGTGTCTTTTTTCTTTCCAGACTTCCGGTTGATGGATTCGATGGCCGTATTGATTCAAGTTCGTGACGCACAAAAAAGGTTCGCTGACCAGCTCGTGCTGGATGATGCCGAGTTATCGCTGGTGGATGACGTCAAAGTGGGCTTCATCGGACGAAATGGGGCTGGAAAGTCGACCCTGCTCAAGGTCCTGTTGGGTGAGGAAGACCTCGAAAAAGGTGAGGTTGTACATCATCCGTCGCTCCGCATCGGTTACTTGAGGCAACATGACCCTTTTCAGCCGGGCGAATCCGCGCTTGATTTCCTGATGAGGGACAGCAACGAGCCGGATTGGCGTTGCGGCGAGGTGGCAGGGCAATTCGAGTTGAAGGGGGCCTATTTAGAGGGGCCGGTGAAATCACTTTCTGGCGGCTGGCAAACTCGTGTTAAATTGGCGGCACTGTTGCTCAAGGATCCCAACCTGTTGATGCTCGATGAGCCCACCAACTTTCTGGATCTGCGAACGCAAATTCTGTTGGAACACTTCCTCAGGGACTTTAACAAAGCGGCCCTTATCGTGAGCCACGATCGCTCGTTCCTTGCTGCAACCTGTTCGCAAACGCTGGAATTGTCTCGTGGCAAGCTGACAATGTATCCGGGTAAAATTGATCCATTTCTTGAATATCGTGAAGAGCGACGGGAGCACGATCGGCGGGTCAATGCCACTGTCGTCGCTAAGCAAAAACAACTGCAGAAGTTCATCGAGAAGAATCGCGCCAACGCGTCAACCGCCAGTCAGGCGAGGAGTAAAGCAAAGCAACTTGAGAAGCTCCAGACAACAGAGCTTGAGGTTGATGAGCCAACCGTGCATATCCGAGCACCGCGAGTGAGCCCGAGGCAGGGTACCGCTGTGCGATGCGATGCGATGGCGATCGGATATCCAAACCATGTTGTGGCTGACCAGATTACGCTCGAAATCGAGCACGGTGAGCGGGCAGCAATCGTGGGTGACAATGGCCAAGGTAAGACGACTCTTCTGCGTACTCTAGTGCATTCTCTCGATTCGTTGGGTGGGCAAATGAAGTGGGGGTATGGGGTCGAAATAGGAACCTACGCTCAGCATGTTTACAGCAGTCTCGATGAACGGCTAACGGTGCTTGAGCAACTCGAGTATTCATCTGATAGCGATACAACGCGACAGGATCTGCTGGCGATGGCCGGGGCTCTGTTGTTTCGCGACGAGCATATCCAAAAGAAAATCAAGGTGCTTAGTGGAGGAGAACGTGCGCGGCTGTGCATGGCTGGCTTGTTGCTGGGAACCGCTAATGTTCTCGTGCTTGATGAACCCGGAAACCACCT
>CAXGRW010000522.1:0-4236 GCA_964012125.1 uncultured Rhodopirellula sp. | reverse complement strand
TTTCTTGTCTTGCCAGTGATTGCCATGGCACAGGATTTGAGTTGGCCCGATCCAGTGGCGAATCATGTCGTTCCACGTCAGAGCACGGCAGTGACGCACGGTCCGGTGCTTGGTGATGTCACCATGGATTCAGTTCGCATCTGGTTGCGTGCTGAATCAGAGATTGAGTTTGAAGTTTTGGTTCGTCCGAATCGCCCGCCATTTGAAAATGCCGAGGTACACCATGGACGAACATTGCCAGCGGAAGACTTCACTGGATTTGTCGAGGTAAGTGACTTGCTTCCGAACACCGAATACGCCTACGCCGTTCGAGTTGGCGGCGAGATCATCGACTTGCGAGCAGAGTTCAAGGATCCATGGCCCACATTTCGCACTTTACCGGGTAAGGATAGTTACGCTCATGAGTTCAATCCTCAGGGCAAGTTCAATTTCAGTTTCTCAATTGGTGCTTGTCAGCGGCAGCGTTCACCTGGAAAAACTTACGGAATTTATCCGAACCCACCAGCATTCAACACGATTTGGGAAAAACACCGGGATCGGGTCTCATTTCATATTGTTAATGGTGACTACAGTTACGAAGAGACGCTTGACGGTACTGCAGCGGGGATAGAGAACAATTACAAACTCTATCTGGAACGCGGGCGTTCTCTAAATCGCTTATTGCGTTACGTGCCGATGTTGACGATGTATAACGATCACGAGGTGACCGATAACATTGATGGCAGCGGGGAAGTTGGACTGGGTGACGGGAACTACCTTGTGCGTGATCCTGCGATACGTGTCTGGCAGTACTATGCTGATTGGGCGAACGGAGATCACCAGCAGCGAATGCCGGTGCGGTTTGGCACCGGAAATTTTGAGAAGAAGTCGAATGTTCTTCACGATTCACAGGCTGATTTTACCAAGTTGGATTTGAGTCAAGTCAGCACATTGCATATTGGTCCGTACCTGAAAGGTGCTGCCAAGCCACCTGTGGGAATCCGCGGTGGAAAGAACTCAGGAGTCTATCGGGTGAAGCGGGTCATTGATGCGACTCGCTTGCAAATTGAGCCGGCAGCAAAAGTCTCGGGGCAGGCTCCCTACAGCATCGGTACTCATCACTACTTCGACAAAGTTGTTGGGAATTGCCACTTTATTTTTCTCGATACAAGAGGTGAAAGAAGTAAATTCAAAGGGGTTGCTCATGCTCGAGATGAAGACCGACATGTTCTGGGTGATGTGCAGAAAAAGTGGTTCATT
This sequence comes from uncultured Rhodopirellula sp., assembly GCA_964012125.1. Taxonomy (GTDB): domain Bacteria; phylum Planctomycetota; class Planctomycetia; order Pirellulales; family Pirellulaceae; genus Rubripirellula. Next base: position 2,997 of record CAXGRW010000522.1, on the reverse strand, counting down.
GAAACGGTGACCAAGAGCGCTGCCGAATTCTTATTCGTGATCTCACCTGATCCATGGTTCATCTACCACAGCGCCTATCACATGCGAGGTGAAAGTACTGAATCGAAAGGGGATGGTTATTGCGGCTATGTTCATGAGCGTGAAGAACTGACACAGGTGTTGGATCAACTCGAGAAACCTGTGTTGTTGCTCACCGGAGACGTGCATCATCCCGTGGCAGCTCAGATCACCGACAATGTTTGGGAGTTTCTTGTGTCGCCTGTGAATTCTGCCAATCACCCCATTGGGACGGCAGGCTTGCCTCCTTTGGGAGGCTGGTTTGACAGCGAAGGTCGCACTATCAAGATCAAATGGTTGGGTGGTTATCCAGACAATGTGCATTATTTGAGGCAACGGCATACCGTGTATTCCGTAATTTCGGTGAATAACATTGTGAAGGCTGGCCGTCCCGCAGGGGCAGGATATCAATTTGTGGCCTACGATGAGCCTCAGGTGGTTGTGACTTTCTATGACGGCTACAGCGGGGAAATGTTGTATAGCGAGGGGATTTCAACACTCGACGCCAAGGAGCAGGGGGCACCTGCCGAAAAGAAAAATCGTTTCGGCCATTGGAATAAATGACAAGAAAATCAGGCTAGCTTGACTGAGGGCAATAATGGGAATCATCGAGAATCAATCCATACGAGTAAGTCATGAAATATGTAGCATCCTCCCCACTTCCGGTATCGGTGGAAGATGCATTTGCGTACCACGAACGTCGCGGTGCACTGCAAAGGCTGGTTCCCCCTTGGGAATCTGTGGTAGTGGAGAAGACGGACAACAGCCTCGCGGTTGGTAGCAAGGTAGTACTAAAAACATCCGTCTTCGGTGTGCCAATACGATGGGTCGCTAAGCACACCGCTTATGAACCTCCACGCCTGTTTGCCGACACTCAACTTTCTGGGCCGTTTGCCAAGTGGTTTCACCGGCACCAATTCGCGTCCTTTGGTGAGCATTCAACGCTGACGGATCAAATTGATTTTGAAGTACCCCTTGGTGCGATCGGTAGTTTGTTAGGAAGCAAGACGGCGTTAGGCAAAATCGAATCGATGTTTGCCTATCGTCACCGCGTCACCCGTGATGATCTGACTCTGCAGGCTGAGCACCCATTGGGAATGAAGCGTGTTGCAATCTCAGGCAGTACGGGGTTGGTTGGAAAGCAACTCGGTTCACTGTTGACGCTACTCGGACACGAAGTGATTCCGATTGTTCGAAAAGGCAGCAGTGATGAAGGTTCCGAGCACAATACGATTGCGGCTTGGTCCGGCGAGGCGTCGAAATTTGCGGATACCGACGTCGTTGTTCACCTCGCTGGTAAGCCGATCGCCTCCGGACGATGGAGCGAAGAGACGAAACGTCAAATCCGGGAAAGTCGCGTGCAGAAGACACGCTCACTTTGCGAATCATTAGCGAAACTTGATACGAAGCCTGAGGTGCTCATTTGCGCTTCGGCAACAGGTATTTACGGTAGTCGTGGCGATGAACTGCTTGACGAGTCATCAGAACTGGGAGACGACTTTCTCGCCGATGTCGCCCGCGAGTGGGAAAACGCCTGTCAGCCCGCAGTCGATGCAGGGATTCGTGTTGTTAACGCACGTTTCGGTTTGGTGCTTTCACCAAAAGGTGGCGCGTTGCAGAAAATGCTGACTCCAGCAAAGTTCGCGGGAGGTTCACTTGGGAACGGGAAGCAGTGGTGGAGTTGGATCGCATTAGACGATGTTCTCGGTGCGATTTATTACGCGATTGCTGAACCCTCCTTGTCGGGACCTGTGAACTTCGTTTCGAGCGATCCGATTACCAACGCAGGATTTGCAAAAACATTGGGGCGTGTGATTGGCCGACCGGCACTCTTTCCGGCCCCGGCATTTGTGTTGCGAGCCGCGATGGGTGAGATGGCAGATGCTCTGCTGTTGTCTAGTGCGCGAGTAAAACCGAGCAAGCTAACGGAGTCCGGTTACAGATTTCGGTTCAACGACCTGACACAGTTTCTCAATTACAGCCTTGGCCGGGAAAGACTTGAGTCGACAGAATGAATGGATCAGCTCTTTTTGTAGTGAACCTGATTGCGACTTGGTATATGGTTGGTCTGATCTGGATGGTGCAGATCGTGCATTACAACATGTTTGACCGCGTGGGACTCGAGCAGTTTCAGCAGTACGAGGCAGATCACAATCGGCTCATCACCCCGATTGTCGGCGTGCCAATGCTGTTTGAGTTGGCGACTGCCATCTTGTTGCTTTTCGCGGCACCCGACAGCTTTCCACGGTGGGCAGCCATCGTTGGGCTTGTCTTGATTGGGCTAATCTGGCTGTCCACCGTCATGTTGCAGATCCCTTGTCACACTCAATTACTCGGTGGTTTTGATGAGGCCACGTATCGCCGGCTGGTCAACAGTAACTGGATACGAACCGGCTTGTGGACGGTCCGCGGCGGACTGATGGCCTACTACGCTGTCATTGCAATGAAATGAAGCGGAGGCCACATGCGAGCCCCGAGTTGTACTTCCGTAGGGCTGCCGGCTGAGGTCATCTGCAAGAGTGCCGCTGCTTTGATCTCACAGCGACTGGTTACCAGGCCGCGAGCTGCATTTCACTCGCAGCAGTTTTGCACCGCATTGAATTCAAACATGATCTGAATTTAGCCCGTCGGCTGTATTTAATCAGATCGCTGGGTGCAGCTAAGCAGTTCAGTGCTAGCTTTTTGCCATGGCTTTGACCACGGCATCGCCCATGTCTGCAGGTGTCGGGGCGACAACAATCCCAGCGTCTTCCAAGGCAGCAACTTTTTCTTCGGCTGTTCCTTTTCCGCCGCTGATAATCGCCCCAGCGTGGCCCATGCGTTTGCCTGGAGGGGCTGTACGGCCGGCGATAAACGCAGCAACGGGCTTCGTTACGTTTGCCTTGGCAAATGCGGCTGCTTCCTCCTCAGCTGAACCGCCAATCTCACCGATCATCAGGA
>CAXGRW010000521.1:0-4239 GCA_964012125.1 uncultured Rhodopirellula sp. | reverse complement strand
GTTCGGATGCCGTCGTTCTGTCCACCGACCGTGGTGACCTTTGGTTCGGTGAAGGCAACGAAATCGAAGACATGAGTGTCAACGGTAAGCCTCAAACAGTCGAGGGTTCGCGAGAGAACTCGCAGGTTGTCGATGAAGCAATGCAAAACGTTACCGAGGAACTCACCATTATCAAATCTGCTGGTGATGACTTGATTGATACGGAGTCTTCTGTTCACTCACTGAATGAGAGCAGCATTGACGCCGCTTTGGGTAGCCAAATCTAAGCTAAGTCAACGCTCATCCTGGTCTTCATCTCGTGCACGAAAGTGTACGAGAAGGTTGTTGCCTTGAGCACTGATCTCTCGGGATTTAACGGCCCAAAAAGCTGCCCACGCGGGGCCTAGAACGCCCGTTTTGTCTGCCCGAATCGTCACAAATCCGGCGCATTGAGACATCGCCAGTCAAGACCCCTTCTAAAAAACCCCGGAAAACGTTGGTTTTTTTGGCCAAAGCCGGGTTGCACGGATGGCGGCAGGGACATAACACTTTGCCCATAGGAATCACGGGCATGCGTTAATCACGCCCTAATCGACCCAAAATACTCAACACTTAAGGTTCTTCCCCATGGCAAAAGCTGCATTGAAGGCGCCAACCAAAACCCAGATTCTCGCCAACATCGCTGAAGAGACTGAGCTGTCCAAGAAAGACGTGGCAGCTGTTTTTGATGCTCTCGCGGGAGAGATCGAGAAGGCTATCTCCAAGGGTGGTCCTGGCCAGTTCGCGATCCCCGGACTTTGCAAAATCGTTCTCAAGGACGTTCCTGCCAAGCCAAAGCGTAAGGGCCGCAACCCTGCCGATGGCACCGAAATCTGGCTCAAGCCAAAGCCAGCGAGCAAGAAACTTACCATTCGTCCTCTCAAGGGCCTCAAGGAAATGATCTAAGCCCCTTTGGCTTAAATCCTTGAAACTCCCCGCATATGCCACTTCGAGCCGGTCTCAGCCGTTCTGGGGCCGCTCAGGATGCAAGGCGATAAGCACCGAGTCAGCGTAATCACGCTGACTCTCTCTCTTCAGGCACCTAGCGAACTCATCAATGGCCGCTGATCTTCGCGGTCGTTTCGCGACTTCTAGCTGTCTGCTGCTATTTGATTCGCACCGTTGTTTTCTCTTGCGACCCATCGCCATTCACGCGTGGTAGTGAACTGCTTGGTCTTCGGTCGCGCTAGCGAAAACGCCCCCGAGCACGCAGGCCCGGCGTAACTTCGACGTCAAGTTGCAGCGGAACGCCGGGCTGCCTTTCGGGCATGCGTCTCGAACGCAATCTGTTTGTCTTTCAGAGTGTCATTGCGGCCGCGCCGGGGCTTCTTTTTGATCCGATCGCTGCAACCAGGCGACCTGATGCTAGCATTGGCCTTGCGTTTTTCACCGTATTGGAGGGTGAGTTACGACTTTTTCCCGTATTTTTTTTCCTGAACTTTCGTTCTTTTTTTCCACGGGGGGAAGGCGTTGAGAGCGATTTTCAAGCGGATCTGATCATGGTTTGGCCATTGAACTGTTTTTCTCTATCGTGGATTCGATTTGAACAGCTTTCTTGCCTTTGAAAGCGCCGGCGGTTGCGTTGTACTTGGGAACATTCTGTACAGCGAGTTCAAGCGGCGCTTTGACCTCTTTCTCAGTCGTGATGATGTCGCCAACCGACAGGTCTAGCAGGTCACCGGTACGAATCTTTGAGCGGGCGAGGGTAACCACCACATCGACAGGGGCTCGATCAACGCTGCTGGTGATTTTGCCCTTTGTTTCTTGGGTGGGTGCAGATTTTCCATAGCCGACCCACCCGTTCCGTGACAATTTTGAGTTGTAGTTCTCAATCGTATTGAACGGGATGCACAGGTTCAGCATGCCGCGATTCTGGGCTAGGATCAGTTCAAAGCCTAGGAGAATGACGACTTCGTTGGGTGGTACGATCTGCACCAATTGCGGATTGCTTTCGACGCTTTCCACTTTCAGATCGAGTTCAACGATGTTTTCCCATGACTCTTTGAGTTGGTTCAGGAAAATATCGACGATCCGACCGATCAACCGATTTTCGATTTCGGTGAGAGGGCGGCGCAATGTGTCGCTGGGTTTGGGGTCACCGCCTAACATCCGGTCGATGATTGCGTACGACAGTGACGGTGCAATGTCCAGAATCCAATTACCGTCCAGCGGATCAGGTCTCAGCACGTTGAAGCAGCTGGGATTGTCCAAACTGAAGACGAACTCACTGTAGGTAAGCTGGTCAACGCTCAGCAATTTCACTTCGATCATGGTGCGGAGCATTCCCGAGATCGCTGCCCCAAAGTTTCGGGCTAATGCTTCATGCAGCGAGTGCATGGCTCGCATTTGGTCTTTACCAACCCGTTCAGGGCGTTTGAAATCGTACGCGGTGATTCTTGCATTCGGGCCACTTGTGGAGTGTGGGATACTGCCCACCACAGGGCCGTTCTGTGCTGTGGCTCCGGAGGCCGTTGGGTCGGACGGAGAACCGCCGACTGTTTCCATGGCCTTGAGCAGGTTTTCAACCTGGTTTTGACTGAGTGATTCTTCGGACATGTGATTCGTCCCGTAGGGATTCCTGCGTATGCAATGGTTACTATTTGGCGTATTTCGGAGAGGTTGCCAAATTAGCCGCTGATTTGTTGTTTTGAATCGTTGTCACCGCTCATCGAGTTGATGGGGGGCATTACTGCCTGATTTGGCCGCTGCCTTGAACGATGTACTTGTAGGTGGTCAGTTCCCGGAGTCCGCATGGACCACGAGCGTGAAATTTGTCCGTTGAGATGCCAATTTCGGCACCCAGCCCAAACACGCCACCGTCATTAAATCGTGTACTGGCGTTGACCATCACAGCAGAGCTATCGACCAGGGTGGTAAACGCGTTTGCTGAACGCAGGTCGTTGGTGATGATGGCATCGGTGTGGTGTGAGCCGTATTGATTGATGTGCGTGGCAGCTTGTTCGATTGACTCAACGATCGCGACGCTTACGGTCGGACCAAGGTATTCAGCAGACCAGTCGTCATCGGTGGCAGCGACGGCATCAGGTAGAAATGCAAGCGCTCGTTGGTCAGCACGAATCTCAACACTGTGCGTTGCCAAGCGTTTTGCGATTAATGGCAGCACCTGCTCTGCCACGTCGGCGTGGATCAATAGTGACTCGCACGCATTGCAGACACCCATTCGCTGGCATTTCGAGTTCTCGATGATGTTCACTGCCATCGAAAGATCTGCTGATTGATCGACGTAGACGTGACAATTACCGTCGTAATGCTTGATCACGGGCATCGTTGCTTCTTTGGCAACGCGGCGAATCAGACTTTCACCACCTCGGGGAATGGTGACGTCTATCTGCTCGTGAAGCCCGAGAAAATGTCCTACGGCTGTTCGGTCTGTTGTTCCCACCAATTGCACAGCTGTTTCGGGAATACCACAACGCTTTGCCGTCTCTGACAAAATGTTCACAATCGCCTGACTGCTGTGAATCGCCTCTTTGCCACCACGGAGGATCACTGCGTTGCCACTCTTGACGCAGATGCCTGCAGCGTCCGCGGTCACATTAGGGCGGCTCTCATAGATGAAAAAAACCACGCCCAGCGGCACTCGTTTTTTCTGTATCTGTAGGCCGCCGGGGCGAGTGAAACCATCGATGACCTCGCCAACGGGGTCAGGAAGCATTGCTATCTCGCGTAATCCAGTTGCGATCGCGGCGATACGTTCCGTGTCCAAACGTAATCGATCGATGGCGGCCGACGTCAATCCGTACTCAGGAGCTGCGGCCAGGTCTTGCTGGTTCGCTTCCATGATCAGTTCGGCCGATGCGATCAGGGCATCGGCTGACTCGGTAAGCCACGTGTTTTTTACCGACGCATCGAGAGACGCCAGTTGGTAGGAGGCAGCTTTGGCCGCCTCCGCGGTTTGCTGGCAGTATTGGGATAAGTCGAGAGAGGGTGTGGCTGACATGAATGCAGGGTCAAGAAGGCAATTCCGGTAATCAATAGAGCCCGATGATTGTCCGAAATGGTCTCGTCAGGGTCAACGGCGATCGGGAAGATGACGGCTGCAGCGGCCGAACCTGCAAATAAAAAGAGCCTCACGCAAAGTCACGCCGCTCGATTTTCTGGTTGAAACGGAACTCGCTCGCAATGCTGGCAAAGAGTCGCTCGTCCATTTCGTTGATTTCACGGCAACTGCGGCGTGCACTCGAGTCATGCACTCGAGTC
>CAXGRW010000520.1:0-4240 GCA_964012125.1 uncultured Rhodopirellula sp. | reverse complement strand
ATGGGATAGTCTGGTTTCCATACCGCACGGGTCGCCCGGGCTGCCAGAGCAGACGAGAGACGGCAACCACCCCATCCAAACCGCAAACATTCACGCGATAGTTGACTGGTATCATGCCCCGCTCGCACGATGTTAGTGTTGCCCGATACAATCATCGCGGACCGAAAATCTGTTGGCGTCTATCGCTACCGAGCGGCTCGGCCAACAAGATTCAGTCCATTTCGCAGCGGAATGCCCATGAACAACCCCAGCAACTCAAACAACCCAAGCTCAGCGGACGGTATTTCCGAGCAGTCGACGTCAGAATCGCAGACGCAGGAGCTGTCGGCTACCGAAAGCTTAGACCCTCAGCAAACCACCGTAGAAACAGCAGCCCTGGCGGCACATCTGCAGCGTGCGGGCATCATGTGGTTACCTCGCCCCAACACCGAGTCGATCGAACAGATCGTGACTCGGTTTCCTACTTGCGACGCGACGCCGGTGGAACCCGCAGGCTCAGACGGCCACCAATCAGAGCCAGCACAGTCAAACTCAGCAACAGCAGGCACCAAACCTGAGAGTCACAGGCCTGCCAGTAAGACGCCTGCAAATCCCAGCGGCACCGGTACTCCGGGCAACAACCAAAGCGGCTCCCATTCAGGGCAAAAACGTGCCACTTCCAATCGCCCCGCCGCCACTCGTCCTGCATCGAGACTGCAGGGAGTTTCCGCCATTCAGGCGGGGGAGCAGGAATACGCTGGAGATCCGCAACCCACCGACCAACGTAACTTGCAACTCCAACAGCTCGAACAGGCAGTTGAGTCGTGCACGCTATGCCCAGCACTCGCAAGCTGCCGAACCAAGACCGTATTTGGAGAAGGCAATCCGAGCCCTCGTTTCGCCTTTTTCGGAGAAGGGCCTGGCGACGAAGAAGACTCGATCGGTCAACCGTTTGTGGGAAGAGCCGGAGACTTGCTGACCAAAATGATGCAAGCCTGCACCCTGCAACGTGACCAGGTCTACATCCTCAACACGATCAAATGCCGACCCCCGGGTGACCGAAACCCGGAAGGTGACGAGTTGTCAAACTGCCGCTCGTTCTACCAGCAGCAATTCGATCTTCTCAGGCCCGAATACATTGTCTGCTTGGGAGCCGTCAGCGCCCAGGAACTTTTAGGAACGAAACTGTCCGTCGGGCGACTGCGAGGCACACTCCACCGCTACTTTGCCAGCAAAGTCCTCGTGACCTATCACCCTTCTTATCTGCTTCGCAATCCAGCAGCCAAAAAAGCTGCATGGGCGGACCTGCAATACCTGATGCGGGATGCTGGCATTGAGATACCCCCGCGTTAGACAAGAGTGTCCACAGGAGCATCAAAACTTTTATTTCCCGTATTGTGGGAAGTCAAACGCAGGCACGCGTCAATTCGCTCTTGACCGTTTTGTTCAGATGGGAACAATTTGCCCACAGTGAAGCAAGGATTGCTCGCTTGCAGTGGTGGAACCGCTGCAAAATCTAACGTCAAGATGCGCAGGGAGGCCATCATGCACCACGGAATCCAACGTTCCGAGATCTCGGACGCGACTAGCGTTTTTCCAGCCAAGGCAAAATCACTCGTCGATTTGGCGACCGGTAAATTTCCCGGTTGTGATTTAGCTGAAGCGAGTGAGCCATTTCGCTCGGCCGGTACCCCAACCTATTCGCTGCGTGCCTTGTTATCTGACGCACGCTTCTTCGCTGGCGATGACATCGAATTTGATTCGATCGCTGAATCATCAGCCACCACGTCGGCGGGCGATCTGGTTGTTTATCGAATTGGGCGGGACAACCCCTCACGAGTGATTGCGGATGCATTGGCTCGCGGCGCTTGTGGCATCATCACCGAACAGCTTCTGCCATGCCCGCTGCCCCAGTGCATCGTGGGTGACATGGAAGTTTCTCTGGCAGAAATCGCAGCCCAGCAAACGGGCCGTCCTGACCGTCAGATGCTTACGGTTGGTGTGATTGGTTCTGCCGGCAAGACGACCACGTCATTACTGATATCAGCTCTTTTGCGATCAGCTTCGATTCGCACCGCATATCAAACTGACCTCGGTGAGAGTGACGGTATTGTTCAAACCACTTCGAATTCCAGCATCCCCAACAATCGGGCACTGGTGCATTGGTTGGCGGAAGCCAAAGACAGCCAATGCAAAGCTGCTGTGATCGAAATGTCCGAGACAGAGGCGCGTCATGGAAATTACGATGCGATTCAATTCGACATCATTGTGATTTGCAGGACCGCATCTGGCACGGACGACTTTGGTCCTTCGGGACTGCAGTGCAGCCTCGATCGCTTGGCAGACGACGGTGTTGTCATTGCCTCGGCAGATGAGCCAAGTGTTACCCGTGAGCTTCAGAATCACAACGTTCGGACGTTGACCTACGGCATTCACAAAAATGCAGATGTAACCGCACAAATTTTTGATCAGACTGACGGCGTCTGCACGCTACTGCTAACCCACCAAGACTCAACCACGGTCATGGAGACATGTCTTTGCGGTCATGCCATGGCGTCCAACCATGCAGCAGCAGCCGTCGTAGGCTTGTTGCTCGCGGAACCATTGGAACGGATTGCAGAGAACTTGAGTCAGCTTCGCACTGTTCCAGGCCGCAGCCAGCGGCTTGCTGAATATGGAAAGTCCACGGTGGTCATTGACGCCGGTGGCACCCCCGCCCGAGCCGTTGAGGCGATGCGTCCATGCCGCGACATGAAGGCTGGTGGCAAGCTATGGTGCGTCTTAGCGATTGATACCAAGGCCGACGCAGATACGCTGGCACGATACGGCACCCAGTTGGAGCGTTTTTCAGATCAAGCCATCATCACTGCACCAGACCGATCGCGGTCAGATTTTCTGGCAGCGTCTCACAATGTGCTTGATGGGGTTAAGAAATGTGCGAGCTTCCGATTGGTTGCCAATCGAGATCGAGCAATTGAATGGGCGGTCACCGAAGCGGCTCCCCAAGACACCATCCTTATCATCACGGGCGAACGCGGACTGACCGCCCACGAACAGCGAACGAATCTGGCAAAAATCGAGCAGTGTATTGAACAGGCTCGCGGCCAGGCTGAGCAAATCGAAACGGATACAAAACCGAAGTTATCCGTTTTTGGCATTTAAGTGCCTGTCCCTCACCGCAATTCTGTCCCTCACCGCAATTCTGCACCACAGCACTCGGCCTTGCATGCGCTGCTGTGGTGATACGAAATGCGTGACACAGAAACGAATCTTCAAAAGTAGTTCGCCGGCGTGGCTGGATAGCTCAAGACTTCGCTGTTTCAAACCACAAAGTCTGTGTGATCCAGAATGTGCCTCAGAAGCGGAACTACCGAGAAATGCAGTGCACCATCAAAGCCTGCCATTCTGCCCACTGTGCCAACATGCAACTCTGATATACATCACCGCTTTTTTTCCTAATGGCACGGCTGCATTCGTCGACGAAGTCAAAGGGATCTTGATAAGTTCCGGCCGTCAGCTCAGCCATTTGCTCAAAAACCGGATGGTCTCCGACTTTTCGAAACCAGTACTTGGCATTACCGAAATCACCCTCTCGCCGATGCATGATTCCGTGCCAAAAACTTCCATCCCGGCACGGCAATTCCTGGCTGAAGCAATGACTTCGTTCAAGATTACCAGCGAGGAGCCACAAACCTGCCAGGCCGAGAGCCGCTTGTGACCGAGTCAGATCAACTGTTTGGCCGCTTGGCAAAAAAAGGCCAGAATCGGAGATTTCGGTGTTTTGCAGCAGTTCAGTAAGCCTTTCTGCGACTGCTTCTTCACCCAAATCAGGCATTTCCGCCGCGGCGATGGCTGCGGTCAGCTCGGACGGCAAAGAGTCGAATTCAGAATGGGCAAACGAGTCAAGCTGAGGCATCAAGGCATCTCCATTGGCAAAAATACGGCAAAACGTGGCCAAACAATCCTGACGGAAGCAGTTTCGGGCAGATCGCGAAGGCTACCGACCCAGAACCTCCATTGCTAGACTACACTCTGCTGAGCCTAAAGTTCCGGAACCAGCACCGTGGGAAGTATCCTCTCGGGCTGCGCCGGCAAGCCAACCAACGGCAACCCGCACGAATCAAATGCGGTCGCCCGGCTGGATTGAACTTGAAGGCAGGGCTGCATCTGAAAAGATGAAAGCCATGTGAAAACATGGTTCTCACTCGAAAGATGAGGCACCACCGGAGCACAAATTCCCCAGTTACCACACGGGAGAGGG
>CAXGRW010000519.1:0-4240 GCA_964012125.1 uncultured Rhodopirellula sp. | reverse complement strand
ACCGTTCAAACAGCCAGTCCCGCCACCCCCTTCGTCGGGTAGAAGCTTCAACTGCCCCACCACAAAGCACACAGCGGATCTGACCCGCTGAAGGTGTACCGATCGCCCCGACTAGAAAATCTCAGTGCTGCTTTGACTTCCATAACAATTCACACTTACTCACCACTTAAACTTTGACTTTGGATGACCGTTAACTGGCGTGCTGCAGGCGAAGAGCCTGTTTCCGGGCCCATCACGAGTTTCCCCAGCGATGACTTTCCCTTCATTCAAAACGATATGGTGTTCAATCATTGTTTCAGGTGTGATCTCAAACGGCCGTGTCCTCAGTCACTTTATCGTAAGCCTGCCGCCCAATGAGTCCCAATCCACCAACAGTGAATATTACGGCTCTCTGATTTGGGTCAGAGATTCCAATAAAGCAGATGCCAGTGATCAGGCCCCGCAATGAATCCAAGACAGCTCGTGCCAAAATGTGTTCTCAGCACAAGCCGCTAAAACATTCTTACACTTCGTTTCGCTCATTCCCTGAGTCTGCCTGCGTAAGTGCTCACGAATCGCTTGTCGGTATGCATATATGCCATGGACGACGGTTGTGCGGAACAGCAGCGGTATCCAATGAATCCTGAGGGGGGGGGATTAAAAATCAAACAGTTTTCGAATTGCCGTTACATCAAATCAGGTCAAAACCCGCTGAGTTCGAACCGAAATACGACTTCCAACAAAATCATTTTTTACTGAAGGAACCAACCCTACTAAGCAAAACAGCAGAACGTACAATTCATGCATGTTCAAACTCCGCTGCACCGTCCGAAACTGCCATGCCACACTCCAACGGCAGGAAAATGGCCTCAGTTGTTCTTCTGGACACCATTTTGACCGTGCAAAAGACGGTTATTGGAGTCTCGTTCAACCGCAAGATCGTAAATCGTCCAAAGCTGGCGATGCTGATCCGGCCGTCCTCGCACGCCATCGTTGGCTTCAGCGAGGCAATGCGAATGAGCTCATCAACTTTCTGAAGCCTTGGGTGACCCAAACGCTCGCTTGCTCACCTTCAAATTCACCAACAAAAGCAAACTCACCAAGGATTCTTGACTTGGGATGCGGCGAGGGTTCGTTTGGTCCCGCTCTGTTTGGAGAACATGCAGACAGTTATTGCGGAATTGACTTATCTAAAAAAGCAGTTCGCTTGGCCGCCCGGGGTTGGCCGGAAGCAACGTGGGTGCTGGCAAACGCTGATCGCACCTTGCCCATCCATGACGAAAGCGTCGACTGTGCCATTTCCTTGTTCGGACGCAGACCTGTCAGTGAACTTGCACGCATTTCAAAGCCCAACGGCAAGTGCATTATCGCCGTGCCCGCCGAAGATGACCTGATTGAACTGCGTGAAAGAACCCAAAACGCGGGGCATCGCCGAAGCCGATGGGAAACAATCGTCGATGAATTCAGTTCATCTGGTTATGCGTTTCGGGAGCACCAGCTCTGGAAACAACAACTGAATCTGGACCGCGATGCAATCACCGATGCTCTTGCGATGACTTACAGAGCAGTCAGATACTCACAACAGGCAAGGCTCGAATCTGTCTCTGAAATGCAAGTCACTCTGGCAGCAGACGTGCTTTTGTTCGAACGCACTTCTTAATCCCAATCGCCTAGCGATAACTCATTGTTCCGATTGTGTTTTTTTGATCCGCTGTTTTTCGGCTTGCTGTCGATTGAATTCATACAGCAACTTGGGTGTATCACCACATTCGTAAAAATCAACAGCGACAAAGTTCGGGAAACGCTTCATTGCCTTCTCGCATCCCTCAAGCCGCGGTTCAAGCACGCTCACGGCATTGGCTCGTTTAGCCAAACCCAGACCGGCGATTGGACGTGTCAAAAAGTGATTCAGAATTAACAGCGAATTGGATTCTTCGCCACGATTGCGTTTAAAACTGAATTCATCAACCTGCTTCACCGAGTAATGAGTTTCCTGACAAAACTTCCATACGTCGTGATACCCCTGCCACTCACCACCACCTGAATCAGTAAACACAACCAATCTTTTGTTGCTAGTGACCATCTCACCGATCGTTGGCCATGAACTGCCACTATCCTGTTGATGCAACATACCCAGCAGGCCAGACGTCTTGAACGCCTCCTGTACTTTCGTCGCTGGAGCATAACACTCGAGGATCAAAGAAATGACGACATTGGGTCGCTTCCGCATGAATGCATTAATCTCGGCAAGAATAGTTTTCAGAGGTACGGTCCCCAACATCGAAGAACCATGCAATAGAAACGGCTGGTTGTCGATCATGTGCACATCAAGCATCAGCCCGCGAACACCATCATTGAGTTGACGCGTAATCCCAAAAGACTGATTTGGGAACCACCATCCCTCAGCTCGATTGGACATTGCATTGTGTGTGACCAACCATGAAAAGTCGCTGTACTTGCCTTGCAGGTAATCCGGAAGAGTTTCGGGTGAAAATCCATCTGGAACTGTCTGCGAGGATGTGCCCTTCACTTTTTTCGCGGGCAACTTTGGGCCGATGTGTTTGTCAGCACCAGCGGTTCCCACCTCCCCCACATCCAAGGCAAGGGTTTCAGCAAACCCGATTTCCACACCGTTCCAGGCAGACACCACGAATATGATCGAACGTATTGCCCACTGGAAAAACCAGCGAGAATTGGCCTTCAGCCGAAGTAACTTAGTCGGGTGTCGCATGGACGAACACTGATAGAAGCCAGAGAAAATACAAAGAGGAATTATGGCGGTTATATTATAGCCTGTCCTGCCGATTTTTTCGATCACTGAAAATCCACCGCGACTCACAAACAACTACCTCACGCATTGCATCCAAATTGCCACTACCAATGCCATGATGGATTGATTCACGGCTAATGCATGCGAACCTCTTCGAGCGCAGCGTTGAAAATGAAACAGAATTTACCAGCCTGCCTGTCCAGAAATGCTTCAGCCGCGATTGTTACCGTGGTGTTTACACTGTTCTTTTCGAGTTCTTCCGTTCGTGCAGCTCAGCCGAATATCGTATTCATGATCGCTGATGACTTAGGTTGGGCCGATGTTCAATTCCACGGTGGCAGCGTCCCAACGCCGCACCTGAATGCGTTGTTAGAATCAGGCATGGAATTGCGACAGCATTACGTTGCTCCCGTATGCAGTCCGACACGCGCGGGCCTATTAACAGGGCGTTACTGGAGCCGGTTTGGCGTGACGACACCGACCAATGAATTGGCTTTACCGATGAAAACAGTCACCGTAGCCAGCGTTCTTCAGAAAGCGGGTTACACCACCTGCATTACCGGAAAATGGCACTTGGGTTCGGAAACGCGATGGGGGCCAAACCACTTTGGATTTGACCACAGCTATGGCTCTCTTGCTGGTGGTGTAACCCCATGGTCTCACTTTTACAAAAAGGGGATCCACTCAGTCACTTGGCACCGCAATGAAGAACTGATAACTGAAACCGGTCACGTCACCGACTTGGTGACGAATGAAGCCGTACAGTGGATTGAGAAACAAAAAAAGGATCAACCATTTTTTCTGTACGTGCCCTTCACCGCTGTTCATCTTCCCATTCGAGAGTCTGCGACATGGCTTGAGCGTGTCCCCCAAAGCGTTGCAGGAAACGTCCCACGGCAATATGCAGCCTGCATCCTGCACTTGGATGACTCGGTCGGAAGAATCGTTCAAGCGTTAGAGAACACTGCCCAACGAGAAAACACGCTCATCATCTTCACCAGTGACAATGGAGGATCCACCGCAGAAAACAATGACACAAAATACCCCAACGACGATTGCCCCAATGGTAGATTGCCGGGCAACAACCTGCCGCTACGCGGGAAGAAAGGTGACTTGTATGAAGGTGGTGTTCGTGTACCAACCATTGCATCATGGCAAAGTAAAATTACGGCGGGCTCAACTTCTTCCACTCCAGTGCACATCGTTGATTGGATGCCAACCTTCTGCAAAATGGCCGGCGTAAAGAAGGAACCGAAAACACTCAAATGGGACGGAAAGGATATCTGGACCGTTCTATCCGGCGAGGAAAAACTTGCTCCCAGATCGCTGTATTCGGCAGGCACCCATTTCCGTTCACGATCCTTACGTGAAGGAGACTGGAAACTGATTCTGTTTCAAAACAAAAACTCCAAGCAGGAGCGAGCAGAACTCTACAATATCACTCAGGATCCCTCTGAAAAAGCAAATCTCGCATCAAAGGAACCTGAGCGT
>CAXGRW010000518.1:0-4242 GCA_964012125.1 uncultured Rhodopirellula sp. | reverse complement strand
GCGAGTGGCGTTGTGATTCCGCAGAGTGAGGATCCGTCCTTCGCAACGATCGGAGATCAAACTGTTGACATCGGTGCTCCTCTTCATGTTGCAGTCGATGCTTATTCACCCTTGGGTGAGCCGTTGACGGTCACCGTCTCGGTGTCTGATTCCAGCCTGCTTGAAGCACAAGTGGTGACGGGGAACCAGTCGATTCAAATTGATATGGAAGGTTATGGTGACATGGTGTTCGAGCTCTTTGAGCAAAGAGCGCCCCGTCCAACCTCAAGAGTGATCCAATTAGCAGATGCAGACTTTTATGATGGAATCAAGTTTCACCGAGTTATCGACAACTTCATGATTCAGGGTGGCGATCCCACGGGCACCGGGACGAGCGGTTCCACTTTGGGAACGTTTGATGATCAATTCAATTCTGAGTTGTTACATGTGCGGGATGGAGCACTTTCGTTTGCCAAGTCCAGCGACGACACCAACAATTCGCAGTTCTTTATCACGGAAGTCGCAACCCGATACTTGGACGGAAATCACTCAGTCTTCGGGCAACTCGTTGAGGGTTCTGATGTTCGTGAAGCAATCAGTGAAACCAGCACGGGAGCTGCTGATCGACCTGACGTCGATATCGAGATGACCGCGATCAATGTCTTCACTGACACCGAGAACTCGGTTGTCATGCTCAAGCCAACAGGTGCCGGAACAGGGCAAGTCAGTGTCACCTATACGGTGACAGATCAATCTGGAAATAGCGTTTCCGAAACGACTCAGGTCACCGTGGGTACCGACTCTTCTAACACCCAGCCTTGGCTGAATGACATTGCGGATCCTACCCCCACACCAGTCAATACCAACGCCGAACTCCAGCTCACTAGCACAGATGTTGAAGGCGATGCTGTCACTTATTTTGCTCAGTCATTGTCGTCGGGGGCAAACGGTTCTGTTTCGGTAGATGCAACGAGTGGTTTGATGACAGTGACGCCCGCCACGGACTTCGTGGGGGTCATCAATGTCAGGGCCGGAGTTCGACCTGGAACTGGGGTGGTCGGTAATTCTGGCAGTGATAGCGACACGCAGACGGTAGCGTTCACGTTTGAAAGTGAAGGCATTCTTGCGCCGACACTGATTGATTTGGCTGCAGCCAGCGATAGCGGCGTAAGTGACATCGACAATGTGACCGGCAACGGGGCGATGACGTTCCAGATTGATGGTGTCGATGGCGGAGCAACAGTGGAACTGGTGGATTTGGGCTCCAGTGCAGTGGTTGGTACCGCGGTTGCTGACGGGGCTAGTGTCTTGGTCACGACCAGTAACATCGCTGCATTGGGTGATGGCACTTATCAACTCGCCGCGAGACAAACTGCTGGTGGACAGACAAGTACCCTTTCACCAACGCTGACGGTGATCTACGACACAACTGAACCAGCAATCGTTTCCGACACCGCCAATACCGACGCCAATATTGGAACGCTCTACACTACTGATTTGATCAGCGGTGAAGAGGGCAGTGGACTTGTTTACACGCTAATCAGCGGGCCGGTCGGTGCAACACTCGACAGCACCTCCGGGATCGTCAATTGGACACCAACGAGCCAGCAGGTTGGGGCACAGACCTTCTCGATCGAACTCACTGACTTGGCCGGTAACGTCCGTTCGGATTCTTTCACAGTCACTGTTGCTGAAGCGCCCGTGGCTGCCATCCGCATTGACTTGACAGACTTGGAAGGAAATCCACTCACAGGGATCGCTGCCGGACAGGAATTCCTGTTGAAAATGGTGGCGGAAGATAATCGAGCATTCATTGATCGCGATGGTATTTACGGGGCATTTGCCGACATCACTTTTGATGAAACACTCATTCGCCCCAAACCGGGAACTGCGATTGATTTTGACCCAGCATTCACCGTCACACGGACCGGCTCTTTGCAGACTGGATTGGTTGACGAGCTGGGAGCCGTCTCGGGCGCGACCGCCGCAACCAGCTTGCCCGAAAGTTTGATTGCCACGATTCGAATGGAGGCACTTGCAGCTGGGAATGTCAATATTATCAGCAACCCGGCAGATGACCTTTCAAGTGAGTTCCTGCTGTTTGGTTTAGATAACGTTGTACCAGCCTCGGCTGTCTCTTACGGCAGCACAAGTCTTGCCATTGGTCAGTCCTTCACGCTGAACGATGATAATTATTCAGTGCTCGAAGACTCTGGTGATACCGTGCTCGACGTGCTCAGTAACGATGTGGTCAACGTCGGAGGTGAGTCTTTGACTTTGGTCTCCGCTACGCAGCCCACCGAAGGCGGCACAGTCACGGTGGATGGTGGAGTGCTCACGTTCCGCCCCAGTGATCATTACACCGGGCCAGTGAACTTCACTTATCGCGTAGCAGATAACGCGGGAGTACAGCAGAATGCGAACGTCAGCGTTGATGTGACGGACGTGAACGACCCGCCCACGGCAGTAGATGACGCCGTCAGTGTTGATCAGGATTCATCTGCTAACCAGTTGAATGTCCTGCAAAACGACGGGATCGCGCCGGACGTTGACGAATCCCTTGCGATCACTTCGGTCAGCACACCGGACAACGGTGGCACCGCCGTCGTTGCAGGTGATGGCTCATCCGTCTCTTACACACCCGCGGCTGACTTCGTGGGGGTCGAAACCTTTACCTATGTCGTCAGCGATGGGGAGCTTGAGGACGTGGCCACCGTCACCGTCACTGTGGCTCCCTCTGATAATCCACCCACCGCAGTAGACGATGCTTTTGAACTTGCAGAGGACGCGGTATCCGCGGACTTTGTTGTGCTCGGTAATGATGTTCGCGATGTTGAGAATCAGGAGTTCGTGCTGGACTCAGTTGGTGTGCCTGACCAAGGTGGCCAAGTCGCAATCAGTGCCGATGGAAGTCAGTTGACCTACACGCCAGCACCCAACTTTAACGGCGTCGAGCACGTTCCCTACACGATTCGGGATACGGGAGGTGGCATCTCCGTGGGTACCGTGACGTTCACAGTGACGCCAGAGAACGATGTTCCGCCGATCGCAGACACGGACGTTAACTTGAACCGTGCGTCAGCAAGTAGCACCGTTTTTGAATTGACGGATCTACCCGCGAATGTGGATGCTGGAGAAACATTGACTGTCACCGTCGTGAGTGCGACAGCAGAGGGGGGGACAGCGACCGTTGATCCCTCCACCCAGGCTGTGCAGTACACGCCTCCAAACGCGGAATTTGTCGGCACAGATACCATCGCCTACACCGTTAGCGATGGAGTCGAGTCCAGCACCGGTACGATTACTGTTGAAGTGACTGATTTTGAGACACGAAAAATCTCACTTGCCATTGGCAACACGGCAGGTGCACCGCAGATCGATGGAATCGTGCTTCGTGGTACCAACCTCCTCGGGGAAATCGTCGAAATTCCACTCGACATGAATGGCGGCAACGCAGATTTTGGTGACTTGATGCCGGGCGATTACAACATCGAGATTCCCGCAAATCCATTCTTGCAAGGTGCAGATGAAGCGCAACAGATTCCGATCACAAGTCTGCCTGAAGATGGAGATGTTACGATCCCCTCCAACGTTGGTCCTTTGAAAGCGAAGTATGTCTCTCTTCGTGATATGTTTGGATCAGCGGGCAGGAAATCGTTACTCGTTGCGATTGAACCCGGGGAAACGAGCTTGCTGACGATTGCCTCATCGGATGTAGATGTCGAAGTCACCGATGTGCAGCTCGATCCCAATACTGGGGCTGTCACTGTTCAAGCAGTTCGTACCGAAACAGATGAAAATGGTGTTGAGACGCAGCAGAACGTCGAAGCTGTGGCGTCAACTGATGACGAGAGCCGTGTTGAAACACGAGGTGTTGCCGGTGCCTATCAGTTGCTGAAAATTAAACTTGATAACAACACTGGATTGAATTTCAATCCAGTCACCGAAAACTCCGGAGAAGCTGAGGGCGAAGCGTTACCGGTCGGGGATGGCGAAGGCGAAGCAGCGACAACCGCTCAAAGTTCGCTGATGGTCGGCAGTATGCAGGCCGAAGGAGAATCAGCGGTGGCGTTGGCTGTGACACAGGCTGATCTTTTTGTGCCGGTTGCGAGCGATCAAAGTACGCGTTCGGATGCCGTCGTTCTGTCCACCGACCGTGGTGACCTTTGGTTCGGTGAAGCCAACGAAATCGAAGACATGAGTGTCAACGGTAAGCCTCAAACAGTCGAGGGCTCGCGAGAAAACTCGCAGGTTGTCGATGAA
>CAXGRW010000517.1:0-4248 GCA_964012125.1 uncultured Rhodopirellula sp. | reverse complement strand
CGACTGTCAGATGAGTCCGTCAGTCTTGTGGTGTTAGAAGCTGAATCGTTTGCACAAGGCAATGTCACCAGCCTTAGTGATAGCTACGGCCAAGGGATTGGAATCATTTCAGATCGTGGGGCGCAAAAGAACTTTGCTGAATACGCCATCAAGATTCCTGCTGATGGGCAATACCTCATTCAATTGCGATACGCCGCCAAAACTGCTCGCCCCGGACGCATCCTCATCAACGGCGAGGTTGTAAAGAAAGATGCCATTTCAAAAACCACGGGTGGCTGGATGCCAGAGCACCAGCGTTGGATTTCGGAAGGAACCTTTGCGTTGAACCAAGGCTCCATCACTTTGCGACTGGAATCGGAACCGTTGATGTCGCACATCGACAAAATCCGGCTGATCCGAGCAGCCAAGTCGAATCGCATCAGTGAGGACCTTGACCAACTTGATCAGTTCAATGCGAGGCTGTCGAAACACAAACAGCAGACGCCCCAGCCTGAGAAAGTGATGGCAGCAACTGACGGCGATTCCCGAGACACGAGAATTCACATCCGGGGAAGCCATCGACAACTTGGTGACAAAGTGATGCGTGGATTCCCACAAATTCTGGCATCGGCTCAAGATCAATCCACTGCGCCGACAGTGGCGACCTACTCCATTCCAGAGAACCAGAGCGGACGTCAACAGTTTGCGTATTGGATGACGGACGCTGACTCCGGAGCCGGTGGGCAAACTGCCCGTGTGATCGCCAATCGATTGTGGCATTGGCATTTTGGCAATGGACTGGTGAAAACACCCAATAATTTTGGCATGCAAGGTTCCCGTCCGACGCATCCCGATCTACTGGACTGGCTCGCGTTGGAGTTGATTCAACATGACTGGTCCCTAAAGTCTCTGCACCGCGTGATCGTGACCTCAGCAAGCTACCAGCAGGAGACCAGTGACACCCCCAACACTTGGGTCCAAGGTTTCTCCAAACGCCGCATCGAAGCTGAAGCGATCCGGGACGGCTTGCTGATGCACGGCGGGGACCTGTCGTTCGACCTCGTTGGCCAACCATTGTCTGTCAAGACTCAAGATCCATCGCCAGCTGACTTAAAAAACAACGAACTTGCCTATCGCAGTTTTCGCAGGCGTTCAGTCCACCTGCCAGTGGTGCGTTGCAACACGCACCGCTTTCTGACACTTTACGATTTTCCCAACGCCGCGACGCCCGTCGGCAGTCGGGATAGCACCACAGTACCGACGCAGGCGTTACTGCTGATGAATGATCCGATGGTGATGCAACAAGCAGAAAACATAGCCCAATCAGTCCTGGCCCAATCAGTCCTGGCCCAAGACACCGCAAGCAAGACACAACTCTCTAACGTTGGAATTAAGAAGGAAGACGCAGCGGCGTTCGTGCAACGAATCCAACAACTGTACGCACTTCTCTTCCAACGGCCCGCGACCGGCAAGGAGATTGAAACCCTTGAACATTTTGTCCGTGATTTCGAATCCACCGTGACGGAGGACCAAGAAATGGAATTGAAGATTTGGACAGCCATGGTTCACACGTTGTTACTATCGAGCGAGTACATCCATGTTGATTGATTCAGTCTCCAACCGTCGGCAGGCACTGAACCAATTGTGCGTCGGCTTTGGCGGCCTGGCGTTGACCAGCATGCTGCATTCCCCACAAGCGATTGCGGACCGCGATGGCACCAAGGTCGCGGCTCAGATTCCGGCTCGTGCGAAACGGATCATCTTTCTGTTCATGCATGGTGGCCCCTCCCACATCGATCTCTTTGACCCCAAACCGCAACTCGATCGGGATGACGGCAAGAAACTTCCGTTCGATGGTTCACGAGTCACATTTGCAGATCGTGGCAACTTGATGCGAAGCCCATGGAAATTCCGAAACTGCGGCAAGTCGGGGATCCCGATGAGCGAGTTGTGGCAACACCTTCCCAAGGTGGCTGATGATCTTTGCATGGTACATTCAGTTTGCGAAACCAACGTAGCGCATGGCGGAGCATGTATGAAACTCCATACCGGAGATGAGGCACAGTTACGTCCCAGCACCGGATCATGGATCAGTTACGGGCTCGGATCTGCAAATGAGAATCTGCCAACATTTCTGACCATTTGCCCCACCTCACTACACGGTGGTGTCAACAATTTTGGCAGTGCGTTTTTACCGGCCCGCCACGCCGGAGTCTCACTGGGAACTCCCGGTTATCCCAACGCGGCGGCGAAAGACGCCAAATTCGAATATCTGTCCAATCCGCGGCTTAATCTCGCTCAGCAGAGGCTGCAACTCAATTTGCTTCGACAGTTACAACAGCAACACAAACAGTCAGGTAGCGAACAACTGGAGATTGACGCTCGCATTGAATCCTTTGAACTGGCGTTCCGTATGCAGACCGCTGCCCCCGACGCCATGAACCTGAATGATGAGTCAGCTGCAACCCGCGAGCTTTACGGACTTGATGATCCCGAAACAGCCAACTTTGGACGCGAATGCCTTCTGGCACGCAGGTTTGCTGAACGAGATGTGCGATTCATCCAAGTAAGTCACGCAAACACCCTGCCATTCAACAACGAGCAGTGGGATCAGCACACGCACCTGAAGAAAGGTCATGAAATCAATGTCAAGCAAATCGACAAACCAATCACTGGGCTACTTACAGACCTGAAACAGCGGGGACTACTGGAAGATACCCTTGTGTTGTGGGGAGGCGAATTCGGACGAACCCCAACCGTCCAAGTGGGCAATGCCAACCCCGGTCGTGACCACCATCCCGAAGGCTTCACGATGTGGATGGCAGGCGGAGGAGTAAAACCTGGATTCCGCTATGGCAAAACTGACGAATATGGATACTACGCAATTGAAGATCGCTGTACGATCCACGACTTGCATGCCACCCTGCTTCACATCATGGGGCTGGATCACAAACGACTGACCTACCACCACAGTGGTCGCGACTACCGCTTGACCGATGTCTATGGAAAGGTCGCAAAGGGCATCCTTGCGTGAAGCCATGTCCTTCGCCCGAGGACAATTGCAATCAACACACGCGTCAAGCTGAAATTCTGGCTTCCCAAACTCACTCTCTCATCGCCAATGCTGACAGCTCAATCCGGCTGGACCGCCTAACATGACTACCGAACCAAACGAATCTGCCCAGTACACGCGATGGGCACAGCAGCAACTGTTGGACTATGAAAACCGTTGCCCCGGCAGCCTGTTTGCCGAGGGACTTTCACTAACTGTGGAGGAGGGCTATCGACTACAGCGTGCTGTGACCCAATTGCGTATCGACCGAGGGGACCGCATCGTCGGCTACAAAGTGGGATGCACGTCACCAACGATCCGTGCTCAACTCGGCATCAAGCATTGTGTCACCGGCCGGCTGTACAAATCAGAACAGCATGTATCCGGCGCGTGCCTGAAACGCGGAAACTACTCAAATCTGGCAATCGAAGGTGAACTCGCAGTTATCCTGGGACGCACTCCGGAGCCATCCGATTTTACACAACCAGGAATTCCCGCCTGCGTCTCCTACATCATGCCAGTGATTGAACTTCACAACCATGTGATGCATGGCACACCAGCGTCCGCTGGCGAACTGATTGCCAATAATGCGATTCACGCAGGATTCATTACTGGCGATATCTCAGAGAGACCGGAAGGCCATGGAAAGCCCGAACTCACAATCCTGATTGACGGCACTGTTGTCGGATCCTGCGAAGGACAGAAGCTCTTTGAAACCATTCAATCCTCACTTCAATGGCTACAAGCAACACTGAAAAAAACAGACGAGCACCTACAAGAAGGCCAAATCATCCTTACGGGTTCGATTCCCAGCCTGATTCCCATCAATCAACGGTGCACTGTCAAAATAGACGCGCCGCCCTTCGGTGAGACCACCGCAACGTTCGTCGACTAAACTCAGCCACGAGCCTACGAGCACGAAACAACGGCAGCATTAACCTTTTGATGTGGCTTCAATCGAAGGCACTGGATGGTCAACAAGAGACATAGACCCAACCCAAAACCGCTCCACATGCTGAAGCGAATCGGCTAAACTCTCGAAGCGAACGTGCGTCTTTGATGCACGCCGTGGACATCTACCTAAAGAGCGAAAACGTTGCCATCACCTCAACTAAATCCGGAACTTGATTCGAAGGAAAACAATCCATACCAAACGCCTCTCCCAGAGAAGCACGGCAACCGTTCACTGAACTGGCCAGTGCCATTGGTCATTGCAA
>CAXGRW010000516.1:0-4250 GCA_964012125.1 uncultured Rhodopirellula sp. | reverse complement strand
CGTATGCCATATGTTTCGTGGTCGAATCACCTTGATGGTGCTGCCAATTCAATCAAGCAAAAGCAAGAAGAAATCGCGAGACGAGGCGACCCACCGACTCGCTATTTACGGGGCACTTGGCGAGAGCGTGCAGAGGACGCCCTGTGGGCGTTGCTGAATGCTCCTGAAATGATCATTGTGCCTTAGGCAATAACGAAAACTTCGTCACGAGGATCACCTAAAGGTTGTTGCTCGTAAGGGCGACTACATTTTGTAATGAGACATTGGATATGAAACGACGAGAATTTATTCAGGCATCTGTTGCGGCATCTAGCGGTGTCATGATGGGCAACGTTGCTCACGCCTCACCGTCGGTTCCGATTGGGAAAGCTGAGCATTGCGTGATGCTGTGGCTTGGGGGTGGCATGTCACAAATCGATACCTTTGATCCAAA
Source organism: uncultured Rhodopirellula sp. (assembly GCA_964012125.1). Taxonomy (GTDB): domain Bacteria; phylum Planctomycetota; class Planctomycetia; order Pirellulales; family Pirellulaceae; genus Rubripirellula. The sequence goes on along the minus strand of CAXGRW010000516.1, from coordinate 3,817 downwards.
ACAACGGGGGGATGCCAAGCAGAAGAAAGCTGGTTCCTATTACTCGGCCATTGATACCGCTGTTCCTGGTGTGCAGGTATGTGAACATCTTTCGCAAACCGCTCGGATGATGGAAAATGTGACGGCAATACGAACACTGAATCATGATGTCGTTGATGAGCATGCTGCTGCAGCGAATCGAATGCACACGGGTAGGCCTACCGGTGGCACCGTGACTTATCCATCACTAGGGTCGATTGTCGCTGATCAGCGTGGGGCGGTTGCTGAAGGTGTGCCCGCTTACATGCTGCTTGGTTACCCGAATATTGCTCGTGGTCCTGGATTTCTGGGGCCCAAGGCTGGTTACGTCTATTCAACCAATATCAATTCGGGGCCTGCCGGGCTCGCGCGACCCAAGTCGATTGATGGGGACCGCGTCGCTCGCCGTGAAGGATTGCTTGATACTGTGCGCAATGCCGGATCAAGTCGTTTTCGTGGTGATGCAAAGTTTGCTGAGTACGATGCGGCAATCGCAGAGAGTTTGCGACTGGCTGGACCTGAATTCATGAATGTGTTTGATCTCAGTCGCGAGCCTGATTCTCTGCGAAATGAATACAAAAGTGAGTTTGGTCAGCGTTGTTTGTTGACGCGACGTCTGTTTCAGGCGGGAGTTCGATTTGTCGAGATTTCCTACAGTGACAACTTCAAAAACGGAACGGGGTGGGACACTCACAACGGGGGCCAGCTAAATCAGCATCTGTTGATTCAAGACCTGGATGCAGCACTCGCGACGCTGATGGCAGACCTTGATAAGAACGATCTGTTGGACAAAACCGTCATCCTGGTGAATTCTGAATTCGGCCGTCCCGGTGGTTTTGATTCAGGCGGAGGGAGAGGCCATCATTCGAAATGTTTTACAAGCGTGATCGCAGGTGGGGGCTTGAAGCATGCGGGAGCGTGGGGCCAATCCGATGAAGTCAGCGAACAGGTAGTTGAAAAACCTGTTAGTGTGCCGGATTACTTTGCCACGGCACTTGCTGCATTGCAAATCGATCCAGCTGCGAATCTGTATGACGGCGATCGCCCGGTTCCGATTACAGACCTCGGCAAGCCAATTGCGGAACTGTTTTGACGCGTTCCGGTTTTTACGAGCTGTGACGCGACGTGAGGTGCGTCTGCAGTTTGCCGTTTGCTTCTGCTCGCTGCGCACTGCTCTCGTTATCACACCCGCGTGATCACTGAGCAAGCAGTAGCGGTGGATCGCTATTTTTGACCTTTCGATGGCGGATCGTTTTGCCGCGGTGGTGTTTCAATTGATGCGATTTCGCTTGTCGCAAATGAGACTGTTGAATCGATCGCGATTGTTTCCTCTGTTTTGCTCAGGATGGTTGCACTCGAGTCTGAAGCATTTTTTGATTGCGTATTGGTGGGGGGGGAAGTGGTCGTTTCCGTTCCTTCCTCTGGGGTCCCATTCAATCTCAGGTTTCGAATGAGACGCCTTTCAACGAATTCAATATGTAATCGGAGGCTGTAGAACTCTTGCATGTATGCCAGAGGCACGTTGTGTAAGTCATCGAGTTCTGTCTCCATGATCTGCAAGGTTTTCCAATGAGCTTGTAGTTTTTCAGTGTTCTCATCAAGTTTAAGGTCAGTTTCCATTTGCCGCAGCAGTGTGTACCAGCGGTAAATGCGTGAACGAATACGCCATCGGTAAAGAGGCGGAGCGACTTTAAAGAGCGGAAGAAGCAGCGTTAGGGCAGGTAGCAGCAGAATGGCTCCCCTGTCTAAAAACGAGGCAACCCAGAAAGGCAGATACTTCTGAAGGAGAGGTGGCCCAGACTCAAAGTAGCGTTCTGCTGATTCGTTCAAAGGGAATTCAATGAACTGAGCCGATGGAAGTTTGTCACGTTGAAAGAGGCTCGGTTCACGTTTGTGAACGGTATCTGCCGCTCGAAGAAGCATCGGGACCAAGGCATCATGCAGTTGTTTGTTTGCTACCAGGTTCGCGGCTGGAGCGATCAAGTGAACTTTGGATTTTGGGTAGTTTTTTTCAAGGTCGACCACGCCTTCTTCGAGTGTTACAGCTGAAAGGAATGGGTGACGTCTCGCATAGGCTTCATGTCGATCGAAATCGAGCAGGCGAAGATCAGGAATCTCGGATAGGGACTGGACAGCCTTTGCGCTAGGTGAGGTAACAAAAAAAGCAGCATCAATCGATCCCTCTTTGAGCTGGCCAATCGCTTCGCGACCGCCGATTGGCAGGAATTTTGTCGAGGACCTGGTGATGCCGTTTTCCTGCAAAACCAATTTAGTCAAGGCATCGGTCCCACTGCCAAAGCGTCCAGTTCCAATTCTTTTCCCTTTTAGCGAACGCAAGTCAACGTAAGGTTCGTCACTGCGATAGAAGACCCAGACAGGTTCGAGGTATAGGCTTGCCAATGATTCTATGTTGGGGTCGGAAAGTCTGTTCGCTGCTGCAGTGCCACCCTGCACAATCGCCAAATCAATTTTATTGTCTTTCTGCAGTAGCTCGTAGTTTAAAAGGGATCCATTGGTCGTGTGTAGATGCAGGTTGATCCCCTGCTTGGCCAATTCGTCTGCATAGGCATTTGCAAATTGAAAGTAAGCCCCTTCCGTTGACCCGACTGCCATGTGGATATCGCGTGGTGGAGCCGGTTGAATGAAAAACCACGCCAAGCAGAAGCCAAGTAGAACAAGCACGAAACCACCACCCCAAACCTTTAGCCATAACGCTCGTAGTTGACGTCGCGTTTCTCGAAGGTGTTCGCTAAACAGGCTTTCGGGGGTCGAGCTCATCGTCAATCCATTTGCCAATACTGATTGAATTTGGAATCTCAGCAACGCAACCAGTTGGGCGAACGGTTGCACCGATGCAGACTTGTTGCGTTCACGACGGTAGCATAAGCCCGGCGAGTTGATGATTATCGCACGATTGCGATGACGCCGTGGCGATGAAACTGCATGAAATGCTCAAAAACGCCCGCTTTCTGAGTGCCAACTTATGCATTCCCGGACTCGCAATAGACACCTAACAATCATGGACACGAACTTTTCGTTACTGACCTAACAAACTGAGCGAACGATGGATCTAGCCAGTGCCCGCTAAACCGATCGCTTGAGTGAGGACCAAGCCAACAAGATCCAGCATCATCCCAGCGTTGATAAGGAAAAGGATTTTTATGGGTTTGGTTAACGGTTCAACCTCACTGAGTTCGAAGATGAACGCAACCATTGCAGAGTGGTAGTAGTAATCAAATGTTGACAAGGGTTCTCGCAAGTCATTCGGACTGTCTTCGGGGAATAAGAGTAACTGTCGACCCTTGCGTCGGGCTCCCTGGTCAAGACGCCAGTACAGCCATCCCCAGCCAAGGATCAAGGCTGGCATGAAACACAGAAATTGCCTCAGCAACAGCATGTTGTCACTCAGGGGATTGATGATCAGTAGATTGAGCATCACAAACCCAACGAAAGTTCGGGCGATCAGAAAAAATCCCATGCAGTCAAGAAGCAGGCGGTTGCTCTTGCCTATGGCGGGCAAAGCAAAAACGAGGGCGTAACCCGCTATGAAGACAGCCGCGAGCCAAGGCGCAGCCGAAGCAAAGACCGGTCGTATGAACGTCGTGATGCTGGCGATCCAAGTGCCCGATTCCTCAAAGCCATGAAAGATAGCGTTTTTTAGAGACAAAAAGATAAACACTTGCCAAACGCACATGATCACAGGTTCGGACCAAGTGAAAAGAGTTCCTCGCGATGATTCGATGGCTGGTTGGGGCATCAATGGCTATGCGTTTGCGGACTGGACGGTGGGCTTGTTCCT
>CAXGRW010000515.1:0-4254 GCA_964012125.1 uncultured Rhodopirellula sp. | reverse complement strand
CCCAAACCGAAGACCCGGGATGAAACCAGAGATCCCAGAGGTGGGGACCATGTTGCTGGCAGTTTACGAAACTGCGAAGGAATACAGGGCTGGGATATTGTTGGTTGAGGCGGCGGTAGAGATCGAAGCAAGTGAGCGTGGTACCTGTGAGCGTGGTACCTGCGATCCTGATACTGGGGACTCGGATAGCCGGGCGGGGAATTGGTTGGGCAGAGTCGCTGAGCTTCAGCTTGAACATGATCATCAGCCTGGCGAGGCATTGCAGTGGGCTCAAGCCATTGAGTTGGCCAGTGATAAACTCCTGTATTCAGAGGTTCTGGTTTACAAATTGAAAAGCGAGCATGTAGCCGCATGCCGGAGCCTGGTGAGCAGACTCCAGAGCATCGCGCAGATGCTGGAAATGAGTCGGGGTGGTGACTGAAAGCTCACTGGGCGGTGAACGCTGTGAGCTTTACGGCGACTATCATCAGCGAGGCAGGGCTACTCGTTGACAATCTCTACTGAGTCCAGATCTGTGAACTTACCGACAGACATGTTTGCGCCACCGACCAGCAACATTTTTGTTTCAGTCCACGGCACCATTACATGAAAGAATCGTGCGGGGTCGTACTCCGAAACCACTTCCCATGTCTTCTCGGCCTCATTGAGTCTTTGCACATTTCCATCGATGGTGCTGACATAGAGGTGCCCACCGAGAGAATGAGCGGCTGAACCGAATCCAGTGAGTGGTTTGCCTTGCAGCTTGGGGCCCTGTGACCAACGATCTGATTTGGGATCGTAAACATCAGTTCGAGTGGTTGGGCCACCATCAGAATTCATGCCACCGATCACATGGATTTTTCCATCGTGGGTTGTCGCAAATAAAGCACGTCTTTTGAACGGTGGTTTGGCAAGCGGCTGCCAGGCTGCGTTTGGGTCTGCAAGATTCAATTTCCATGCCGTGCCGTGCCACTCAGTTTCTTCACCTTTGAGTGCCCAGCCCCCAATGACAAAAATCTGATCACCAGCAATCGCGGCGCTCAAAGACGAACGAGGTTCCGGCAGTGGGGCAAGATCGACCCAGCGGTTCTTGGCCGTGTCGAATCGGCTGACTTCGTTCTGGGAGTGCAGGTCGTGTTCTTCACCCTCAGCATTGCGAGCAGTAAAGCCACCCACGCGTATCACCGAGTTCTTGTAAGGCAGCATGACCAAGCCTTGCAGACGGGGACCTGAAGGCAGTTGTTTCCACTTTTGAGGCGCCTTCAAATCCAGCGACCAAAACTCATCGGACTGCTCTTCTGTGGAGTACGAATGGGCTGTTCCAGAGTGTCCGCCGTAGATGAATAACGTTCCATTTGCGACGGCACCACCAAAACTTGTAAGTTCAAGTGGAAGTTCGGGGAGGTCTGTGGTTGTCACTTGGATTTTGGGGGACGAGGTTGTTGGGGGGGACGCGGCATCAGCGTCGTCGGCTGAACTTGCAGGCGTCTGAATCAACAGGCTGGCGACGGTAAAAAACAGCAGAGCGATTTGGTACTTGTGATTCATAGCGGAAATGTTGAAGTTGGATTTTCAGGATCCACAGTTTGGGACAGAACGCGGCGCTACATAGAGCTCGCACATCTCGTTCATTAGATCATGTAATTGCTTTCTTTGGTTGATGAAAATCAGATTGTGTGTGGCCCAATGTTGCAGCCACCACAGGTTGCAGCCACCACAGGTTGCAGCCACCCAATGTTGCAGCCGAAGAGTTGCCCTGAGTACCCAATGAAAGAATGTGGCAACGAATCGCAGTAATGCTGGGGTTTGCTTAACGAAGAACAAGCGGTGTCGCGGTTGGGACCGCGCACCGCTTGCTCGGATCGTGTCGTCTCATTCAGCGTTCGCAGCGTGCATTATTTGTTGGAAACGCTGGAAGTCTGGTTCGGTGAATCATTGCTCGCCTCGATTCGATCACGACGCTCTACCGCGGTGGGTTCTTTGCTTTGTTTTTTACGAGAACTGTTGCGGAAATCGAATAGTTTTTCACGCTGGCCTGTGGTCAGTACCGCTTCGATGTCCTGCATTTGTTTTGATTCAAGTTTCTCCAATTGCTGTTTGAGTTCAGTAATCTGATCGCGGAATTTTGCCTGAATCAGGTAGATTTCGATCCGTTGCTCGCTGTTGACCAGTGATGCAAAGTACCGAGGCAGTCTGCCTTTCACCGTTTCGCGACTGTCCGATGTAACCTTACGTTCAGAATTGCTTTTTGCCCCCAGTGGCTTCTCCTGTGTCTTTTCCTGTGCCACTGCGATGACGCAGACAGCAGTGAAAGCGAGAACCAAAACGTTGCGAACCCATGCATTACTCATAACTCTTTTGCCCCAAGAGTGTGATGAAAGCGATGCCAGTCAAACGCTGACTAGCCACCCTTCGCCATAAACCACGAAGGGTGGACAAGTGTATAGTTACCGGCTCTCGTGTCAAGGAAAAACTTGGTGTTTCATCAGACGTGTTTTCTTTTCGTTTGGATTCTCGAGTTGAGCTTCCCATCACATACTCATGGTAATAAAGCTAGCAACGAAATTCGTGTGTAAGCAGGCTTGGTTGATTGAGCCGCAACGATGTGAAACCACGCTTGCTATTTCTGAGGGCAGCTGGGTTGTCATTCACTTTGTCGCAGCGTTTCGTCGAAGCGGTGTCGTCTTACCCCAGCATTCCCGCTGATGGAATCAGTTCAAGGTCATCGCAGTCATTAGAATGGAGTCGGACCTTGGCTACCCTTTTTCAGAAGCTCGTTTGGTTCGTTACGTTTCAGCGAGATGTGTCATCGGCAGGTCGGTATGCTTTTAGAGGCGGCTAGGTTTTGATGAAAGACTAGTCTGCTTGATTGGCCTGGACACCAACGATTTTGCGAGTGAAAACCAGAGGATGGATAGGGGAATTCAAGTGCGATTATTTGTGAATGTTGGCAGTTGTTTCATAATGTTTTTGACTGGGGCAACGTTGCAGGGGGCTGATGAGGTGGTACTGCGTGCAGGTGCTGCTGCTGTCGACATCTCGCCGCAAACTTTACCTGCATTTCAAAACGGCGGCTTTCTGCAAGCCAAATCAAATCGTGTGGTTGATCCGTTGCATGCACGGGCTCTTGTGATTGGTGATGGTGCAGAAACGATTGCAATCGTGATTGTTGATTCCTGCATGTTGCCGACTTCGCTGTGCGATAAGGTCAAACACTTGGCATCACAAGAAACAGGGATACCGAACGACCGTATTTTGATCAGTGCAACACATACGCACATGGCACCATCGGCAATGTTGTCTCTTGGGTGCCCCGCCGATGAGCCGTATGTGCAGTATGTTCCAGCTCAAATCGCCAAGTCGGTGATCGAGGCTCAACAGAATCAACAGCCAGCAAAAATTGGATGGGCTGTCGTGGATGGCAGCGAACTGACGAACTGTCGCCGTTGGATTACCCGCAGCGATAAACTGGGTGTTGATCCGTTTGGTCAACAGACGGTCCGCGCGATGATGCACCCCGGTTATCAGAATCCAACCTATACCAGTCCAGCTGGCCCGATTGATCCATGGCTGACGGTGTTGAGTGTTGTTTCGAGTGTGGATGAATCACCCATTTGTGTGATGGCTAATCTATCAATGCACTACTTTGGGGGCGGAGGTTTTTCTGCTGATTACTTTGGCGAGGTATCGCGTTCTCTAAGGCAGCGTGCTGAGAAGAAATTCAATAAAAAGTTACCCGGCTTTGTCGGCATCATGTCGCAAGGTACCAGCGGTGATTTGCACTGGATGGACTACAGTCAACCACGTCAGGCAATCAGTCGACAGCAGTATTCTGATCGTGTTGCGGATCGAGTGATGGAAGCACTGGATTCGATTGAATATCAATCAGACCATCAGCTGGCAATGGCCGAAAAACGTGTGAACATTGGTCTGCGGCTCCCAACCAAGGACCGTCGTCAGTGGGCTCGTCCGTTGAATGCAGGGCGGGGAGATTCATTGCCTCGAAATCGGCAGGAAGTCTACGCCGAACAAGTTGAGTGGATTCATGCAAATCCTGTTGCAGAAGTCGTTCTGCAGGCTGTTCGGATTGGTGAGCTTGGAATCACTGCGATTCCCAACGAGGTGTATGGGATCACGGGGCTCAAACTCAAACGCCAGAGTCCCCTGAAAGCCACTTTTAACCTCGAACTTGCCAATGGGGCAACCGGTTATATCCCTCCACCAGAACAGCATCTGTTGGGCGGGTATACCACTTGGCCTGCACGCACGGCGGGT
>CAXGRW010000514.1:0-4272 GCA_964012125.1 uncultured Rhodopirellula sp. | reverse complement strand
ATACGTGATTACCGCAACGGTGACAGCCTCCGAGAGGTCAACTGGATCGCGACTGCAAGATACGGCGACCTGGTCGTTACTGAACGAAGTGCGCCGCAGTCCTGTAACGTCGAAGTGATTATCGATGTTGGAGCTTTCGAAGACCGCGAGAAGCTTGCAAACCGCATACGGGTGGCGGCAAGTGTCTTGGTAAATCTCCATCATTCCTCAATTCCTTTGACCGTCCGAATCGGCAAGCGGGTCATCCATGTGATGCGTGGTCGTAACGGATTTGTGCAGATGATGGACGCATTGGCCAGGGTCCCGGCAGAGGGTCTTGGAGAACAACAACCTGAAACGCCACTACTCGATCGCCTGTCTGTCACAATTTCGTCGAATCAGAACGGCGATATCGTAGTCTGCGCAGCGGACCCCGACGCAAATCGACGCTTATCGCAACACCACATGCATCGTGTCATCTCTGCCGAACAGGACCTAGCATTTCAAGTTCTATCGCTTTGGCCTGAGGTTCGAGATGCAAACCTGGTCGCGTAGACGAATCGAAACCATCCTGCTGGCACTGCTTGGAATCGCAGCGGTTATCCCGTTTCGTTTTTTTCCAGAGTCGCGTGCGTGGTTTCTCACGGAGATGCTCTGCTTATGCCTGCTATTTGGGGTGGCAGTCCTCCTGCAGACTTGGGGATCGCGATTTCGTCAATCGAGCATCGCGACAACCACGTGCATCTGTTGTTTGTGTGCGACACCCATAGCGTTTGCAATACTGGCTCGCGCTTTTGGTTCACCGATACCATTTGAGATGTCTGCCCTGACTACATTTGGGGCTGCATCCTTGAGTTTGGCGTTGTCTGATTCCACACGGCGGATCTGGGCTCTATCCTTGGTAACCAGTGGCTTTTTGGTTCTGTTTTGCGCGGCGATTTCAGACGCTCACAACGCGGTAACTTTGCCATTACTTTGGATGCTGATTTGTGTCTGGCACCTCGTTGCAAATCGCTGGGAAAGGCTGGACCTTGCGATGCCCGAGTCGGTGGAACGCACATGGTCGCTGCGACCTCGCATCATCATCATGGCATTAGTTGTGTTGATGATTGGGGCGTATGCAATCCAAGGAAGAACTCCCTCATCGAAGCCGTTCGAGTTTGGATTCATGCCCACCAGCGGTGGCACTGCTTGGTCTGATCCCGCTGCCCGCAGCGGCGTCGGAACCGGCGACGAGGCAATTGCAGCCAAAGACCACGCTGAATCCTTCGGCGCCGTCGACTCTGACATATTTTTGGAATCGACGGAATCGACGCTGTTTGACATGTTCAACGATTCTCTTGGCCCTCCAAAAAAGAAGAAAAATGTGTGGGAGCGTCGGCAGGGCATGGGGAACGAGAACGTCATCCCCATGCACGAAAAAGCCGCGAGAACAGATCAAGGTGCGGGCAGTTTCTCGACGGAACGTTTACCCGCGAAAAAGCACACACACGCCAAGAGCGTGCTCAGTACCGATGTGGTTCAGTGGGATGGCCCTACCGGAATTCGACTCGCCATGCATCGCTATGACACATTCAATGGTGATGAATGGTCCCAATCCGGAAATTTTAGCCAGCCGAAGCTGACACGCATCGACATCGGTAAGGCTCCATGGTTCTTTGATCCTGCCTCGCGCAATTCGTTCCTGAGCCAACCTGATGCAGTTTCAGTTGGCTTGCTGAAAATCATTGGCCTCGATTCGCAGCGACTTCCTGTTCCGATGCTTACGTCGGGAATCCACATCAAAAAGATCGACCGACAGGACTTCTTCGCGATCGCCGAAGATGGCTGTTTTTTCATGCCGGGCCGGGTAAAAGTTCCACCACTTACCGTTGTCCATGTAGCAAACGCGCAATTGACCGAAGATGAAATTCGAGAACACCTTCATGTGAAGAGCGAGCTAGCCGCCGCTACGCCGCATATGAATGCGCTTGATCCGCCTACTGCCAAGTTGATTGATGAGCTTGTCCAATCCGCGGGGGTGCGAACCGCGGGGGTGCGAACCGCGGGACCGACCGACCAACTTGCTTCCTGCATCGACAAGTTACGGACGGAATTCACGTTTGATCGAAACGAAAAACAGTCGGCAACCACGCTTAACGAGTTCTTGGAATGCCGTCAGGGCGGTGACCACCTATTCGCCACAACGGCGGCTTTGATGGCTCAAAAACTGGGTCTACCGTCACGACTTGTGACTGGTTTCTACGTCCGTCCCGACGCTTATGAAATCACCGCGGGTCATGCCTGTGTGCAGCCCGACGACGTGCACGTTTGGGCCGAGGTGCAACTGGATGATGGACGGTGGTTTGAGATTGAACCCACCCCCGGCTATCTCCCACCGCACTACAAACCTTCGCTAGGTCTTCTGGCACGACAATTTGCAGCGGCGCATTGGCCCGTGATGCTGGCATCAGCCATTAGCATTTTGCTAATCTATGTGTCTCGCCGCTTCTGGGTTGATATTCTACTATCGATCATTTGGTGCTTTTCCGGTTGCCTTAGACCGCGACAGCGCACACGTTTGGCAGTCGGAATCATCGAAGCCAGAGCTCGCGTCGCTGGTTCGACCCGCCCCTTGGGTAAATCTCAACGGGCGTGGCTGGAAGACCTCGTCCGGCCAGACTCAAGTGTCGCAAGTGCGGCGAAGCGATTCGCAGATTCTGCTGACTCTCTGTTCTTTGGAAACGGAAACGAATTGGTACATCAAGACGCGTTGCAATTGGTCAGCCTGTTGCGTGTTCGAACTATTATGTCTCTCAACCATAAAACTACACCATGAGCATGACTGAAGAGAATACCTCCGTACCCGAGTCAACGGCCCCCGAGTCGCAGGCGTCTGCAGCTAGCCACCACGTCGCTTCACTGCAAACATTCCTACGCAATGTCCTGCTGGGAAAAGATCAACAAATCGACCTGGTCATCGCATGCCTGCTTGCGCGTGGCCATCTGTTGCTGGATGACCTTCCAGGCACTGGTAAAACAACGCTTGCAAAAGCCATTGCCGATGCAATCCAAGGCCAACTCGCGCGAGTTCAGTGCACCCCCGATCTGATGCCCGCGGACATCACCGGATTCAGTATCTTCAATCAGAAGACGCGTGAGTTCGAGTTCAATCCTGGCCCTGTTTTCGCGGATGTTCTCCTTTCCGATGAGATCAATCGAACCACACCCCGAACCCAAAGTGCGATGCTGGAAGCGATGGCCGAACGCCAAGTGACGATCGATGGGAAACCACATTCGCTGTCGCCCACATTCTTTGTAATTGCAACCCAAAACCCCATCGATTCCCATGGTGCCTATCCCTTACCTGAAGCTCAACTTGATCGATTTGCGATCAAGTTGAAAATAGGGTATCCCGACCGTGAAGCTCAACGAAAAATCCTGTCGCGCGAAGTTCACACCGTCGACCAATGCAACAACGAATCCACCATAACCTCGATCTCGTTGGCCGATTTGCAACGATTGCAGCAACAGGTACGGGAAGTCAGCGTCCATCCCCGCGTCACTGAATACTTGATCGACCTGGTGGAGGCAAGCAGAGCTGACATTGCCGTTGACCTTGGAGTAAGCCCGAGGGGAATGATGCAATGGCAGGCAATGGCTCAAGCATGGGCACTGTTGAATCAGCGAGACTTTGTCACTCCCTGTGATGTTGCACACGTAGCCCATCCAGTACTGTCAGTACGATTGATCACGCATGGCGAAGCCACTGACGACGTCATCGCCCGCATCTTGAATCACGTCCCGGCGCCGGAGTATAAGTGATGAGACCTAGGTTTCTATATGCTGGCATTGCGATCCTGCTGTTAGCTGGTGGTGGATGTTCACAAACACCAACAGAAGAAGCTGCACATGTTCATCAGCATGGCACCGCCAGTCACATGCCAAGCTCACTTGGTGATCTGTGTCGCAAAGTCCGACGATGTCTCGCAGAACTCAAACACGGCGGAAAGAATTCGCAACTCACAAACGAGTTGACTGACCTCGTATCCTGGACGCCTGAGTTCGCAGCCGACACTAATATCGGGGAACAACTTTGGATCCCAATCTATCAGCAGAGTGAACAAATACGATTGTCAATCCTCAAGAACAACCAACAATGGGACACAACACGAATCAACCAGATCACCCAACTATGCAGCCTTTCAGAAGAGGCCTGGAAGTCACTGAAACCGGATGAGCGGATTGCTCGCGTCCAGGGCCACAGCCATGATGATCACGACCACAGCCACGGCGACCACGAACACAGCTACC
>CAXGRW010000513.1:0-4277 GCA_964012125.1 uncultured Rhodopirellula sp. | reverse complement strand
TTGAGCCCAATCGTGGTGCAATCGATTTTGCCTATCGGCTGATGACTGGGCAAGTGAGCGTTGTGATTCTGATGACAGGCGTGGGGTTCCGTTACCTGCTGCGGTCGGTAGAAAAACACGTCGATCGGCAGCGGTTTCTCGATTCACTTTCCGATGTGGTCACGATCTGCCGCGGTCCTAAGCCGGCTGCTGCCTTGAAGGAGGTTGGTATCACGGCAACCCACCGTGTTCCTGAGCCGAATACGTGGCGAGAACTGTTGCAGACGATTGATTCCGATCTCTCTGTCGCGAATCAAGTTGTGGGGCTGCAGGAGTATGGCGTTACCAATGCCTCGTTGATCGCAGGCCTGGAAGCACGTGGAGCTACTGTTGAACCGGTCCGGGTTTATGGTTGGGAATTCCCCGAAGACACGACTCCACTGGAGGAGAATATCCGCGCGTTGGCTGCGGGGCAAAGAGACATGCTGTTGCTGACCAGTGCCCACCAGGTTGTCAATATGCTGAGAATGGCAGAGCAACTGAACGTGGTAGAGTCGTTAAGGCAGGGGCTGCATGGCACCGTAATCGCTTCGATCGGACCGACCACCACGCAAATGCTGGAGGAGTGCGAGATACATGTCGATATGGAACCCAGCCACCCTAAGATGGGGCATCTGGTGACCGAAGCAGCACAGCGAGGAGTAACTCTGGTGGAATCTAAAAAACGTGGTTTTGCGGCATCACCGCCAATTGCCAACCTTGAGCATCCGTCCAATGACAGCCTGTTCATGAAGGCCTGCCGTGGGGAACCGACAGAAAGAACACCAGTTTGGTTGATGCGGCAAGCCGGGCGGTACATGGCTGAGTATCGTGAGGTTCGTGCCAAGCAGACTTTTCTCGAACTTTGTGCCCAGCCCAAACTATGTAGTGAGGTGATGTGCACTGCTGTCGATCGTTTGGGAGTAGATGCAGCTATTATCTTTTCGGATCTGCTGCCGATCCTCGTCCCGATGGGGTTCGACTTGGAGTTTGCGAAAGGCGACGGGCCTGTCATTCACAACCCCGCGCGTGACCTAAGTGATGTCAAACGGGTGAAAGGACTGCATGCACCCGAGGAACTCGACTTTGTCTACGAAACCGTCCGGCAAACCAGAGCAGACATTCCAGAGTCAATTCCAGTGATCGGTTTTGCTGGCTCTCCATTCACGCTCGCCAGTTACGCAATCGAGGGTGGAGGGAGCAAACAGTACGTCAATACAAAAAAACTGATGCGAAGCAAGTGTGGTGGCTGGAATCTCCTGATGGAGAAATTGTCCGAGGCGATCACGGTTTACCTCAATCATCAGGTCGCGGCAGGCGCGCAATGCGTACAACTGTTTGACAGCTGGGCCGGATGCCTTTCACCAAATGATTACACCACCTTCGTGTTACCATGGATGAAGCAGATCATCGCTGGAATCACTCCCGGAGTCCCTGTGATCAATTTTGCAACCGGTAATCCCGAGCTGTTGCCTCTTATGCGGGTTGATCGAAGGACCGTCGTCGGTGTCGACTGGCGAATTCCGCTTGATGTGGCATGGAAAAGGATTGGACATGACTGCTCCGTGCAAGGAAATCTTGATCCCGCCGTCCTGCTTGCTGATCCGGACGTTATTCACAGTGCCGTCGACGAACTACTGCGTTCGGCGGATGGTCGGCCAGGGCATATTTTTAACCTCGGGCATGGCGTTTTCAAGGAAACGCCCGTCGAGCATGCGATCGCCTTGGTTGAAGCAGTCAAAGAATTGTCGCAAAGGCCAGCTCAAGACTAGTCTGGATCCAAAGTGGCCAAAATTGAGCTTCTGCACCAGCGATTTCGAATCGACGACTGCCGGGGGGGCCCGTGATGCGAGCCTTTACGATCACACAAGGACAGCCCGAAGGTGACGGTAGTACCGCTTTTTGCGGTGCTGTGGTTTCCCAGAAAGGGGGTCATGCCGGCCGAGCCCGTTTGCCGAAACTCTCCAATGGACCGTTTTCTCTACCTTGTGGCAGTTACTAATGTGGCGTTCTATCTTCATCGCAGTCGGGATCATGGCGATCATCATTGGCTTGGAATGCCTCGTGATCGACAGTGCCAACTTCTATTCTGCCTCTGAAACCGATGCCGGGGCCTTCGTGAATCCGGTAACCGCCCCTGCCTCGAATGTGCAGCAATGGCGTCCTAAGGAGTGGTTTCCTTGGGTAATTCTTACTGCGGGCGGGATCACGGTCCTTTACGCGATCACTTTGCCGAAACGGTTTGGTGGTGCAAGCGCGGCGTGAACAAACTGTCGCGGGTTGACGAAAACGCCTCCTGAACCTACCTTGCATTAATCCCGCTGCGTGCTATTCGCCGCAGTATAAGTTTTTCTAATGCACGGGAATTGCCTTGCAGCTTCGTACGCTGGAACTCTTCTGCACCATCGCCGAACACCGCAGCTTCTCCAAAGCTGCGGTGCTTCATCAGTTGACTCAGAGTGCGGTGAGTCAAGCGATGCAGCATTTGGAAGAGTCCGTTGGCGCCGAACTGATTGACCGCTCCAAGAGACCGTTGATTCTGACCCCAGCCGGAAAGACCTATTTGGGCGGCCTGCGAGGAATTTTACGTAGTTACGAGCGGCTCGAGCAGGAAGTCCGCAGTACCAGTCGCCAGTTGAGCGGGAAGGTGTCTATCGGGACTATCGTGTCCGTCGGCCTCAGCTATATGCCGGATGCGAGCGAGGCGTTTGGGCGTTTGCATCGAGATGTCGAAGTCAGGACTGAGTTTGGGTCCAACGATCGGGTCTTTGAAATGACCGCCGAAGGTGAGGTTGATTTCGGGTTGGTCAGTTTTCCTCACAGCAGTAAAGACATTCAGTTTGTGCTTTGGCAGCAGGAGCCGATGAGGCTTGTTTGTTCAGCAGAGCACAGGTTTGCAACTCAGAACGAGGTTTCCCTGTCGCAATTGTCTGGGGTCGAGATGATTTCTTTCGACCGTGGTTTGCAGTTACGCCAAGAGATTGATCGATGTTTGGCGAAAGCGGGAATCAGTGTCAACGCATGTATGGAGTTCGACAACGCGGACTCCATGATTCGGGCGATCCAGGCCAGCCGTGGCATTGGCATTGTTCCGGAGGCGGCGGTACGCCGCGAAACAGCGAACGGCTCGTTACGAGTTGTCGCATGTCGAGAACTGCGCATGACGCGTCCTCTTGGCATTATTTTCCGCCGCTCTGGCCGACTCAGTCGGGCAGCGAGTGAGTTTGGTTCCCTTCTTTTAGGGCGACCACTTGAGGCAGGAAAGCGAGTGAAATCCGGCAGCGGGAAGCTGACCGTGGAAGCGGCCACGATTGAGCCAGAAACAGGTTCGTCAGTCGTCGCCTGACAGACTCAAGGCGATGTGCGAAGGCGAACGCGTTCAATCGACGTCGAGCCTGCCACCGCAGTGCAGTCAGTCAGGTGCCGAGCGATGACGAGTCCCAACAGGATAAGAGAGTCACAAATGACAGATACCAATATGAAAAAACACTTTCACTTACCACCCGCTCAGGGCCTGTACGATCCAGAACTGGAAAAAGATGCCTGTGGAGTAGGGTTCATTGCCCACATCAAGGGCGTCCCGAGTCATCAGAATGTTCTTGATGCCGATCAGATTTTGCAGGCGATGGACCACCGTGGTGCTTGTGGCTGCGAGTCAAATACTGGTGATGGTTCCGGCATTATGTGCGGCTTGCCACACAAGTTCCTTGCCAAGGTTGCGAAGCAGGATCTGGGTGTTGAATTACCAAGTCCCGGGCGATTCGCAGCAGGTTTGGTCTTTCTGCCAGAGGATGATGCGGAACGAGCTTTGTGTAAGGAAACAATTCAAAAGCTTGTGACGGACGCGGGACAGCAGTTCATCGGTTGGCGGGATGTGCCTCAGATGGCAGACCTTGCGGACATTGGGCCGACAGCGCGGGCGAGCGAGCCGCGAATTGAGCAGTTGTTTGTTGGGGCCGAGGACGGGCTTGAGGGTGAAGCGTTCGAACGCAAACTCTACATGATTCATAAGCAGGCGAGTCATTTGTTGCGAGGCAGCGACGACTTGAAGCAGGCCTTGATGTTCTACATTTGCTCTCTCAGTACGAAAGTAATTATCTACAAGGGAATGCTCACGCCGGCGCAGGTGCTTCCGTATTTCTCTGACCTCAGGGACCAGGACTTTGAAACCCATCTGGCCATGGTGCACAGTCGGTTCTCGACCAACACGTTCCCGAGTTGGGATCGCGCGCAGCCACTCAGGTTCATGAGTCACAATG
>CAXGRW010000512.1:0-4279 GCA_964012125.1 uncultured Rhodopirellula sp. | reverse complement strand
TGTCCAGCCAACGTCAACTTGTTGAACCGTGAGTTCGCCGACTGGATCGAGCGAAGAAGTACCTTGGGGATCCCGTGTTGAGGTGGACGCGTACGGGTTCATGGGGTCATGTGTTTCTGGCGAACCTTCGGGATCATGTGTTTGAGAATGAGGTACATTCACCACTGCGGAACATGCGGGGCATTTCGCTTGTTGCCCCTCGCTACCGTCTGGGACTTCCAGCGTGTTTCCACATTCGGTGCATTCAAACTGTATCGACATCTTGATGGCTCGTTTTTTGTGCGAAGTGATTTTGCTGTTTGCAGCTTCTCTTGTTGCTGAAAGACGCTGTGTTGTAGCCCTGCATTTCTAAGGCTCATACACATGCCGATTTTGGCGCGCCGCCTGTTTTGGCCGCCTGTTTTAATTGCGAACGAACAAATTATGCAGAGTGCAAAGGGGGAATTGCAATCGTAGGTCGCCGGTGGAGATCTATTTGCCGGTTTGTTTTTCAGTATCTGGTTTAGGAAACACACACCCTGTCGGGGGGATTCGTTTGTGTCGGCGTCGGGTTGGTGTCTCGCACGTGTTCGGTACAGAGCGTTACTGCACGTTTCTCAGCAGGGCTTCTCTACACTTTCTTCGGCATTTGGCGTGCTTTACGGTAATATTCAGCTTTAGACCGAATGCTTGCACACGATTACTGCTGACTGTCACTACCTAGTAGAATAGGGGGGGTGACTAAACCGCTTCGTCCGATCCTTTATTCCGAGAAAACCATGCGTCTGTGCCTGCTGAACTTGGCCCTTCTTTCAATTGCTGCGATTTCTGGCTTATCCCTGCGAGCAACGGTGGCGAACGCTGAATACAGTGTGGGGTCGATCACAGAGGCTCAGGCAACGGAGTATGACCTCGATACTGACTTCTACTCAAAAGTGACTGAAGCAGAGGGGATCCTGATCGCAACATCGTCGAAGGTGTCGGACCTGGCGCATCTTGAAGCGGCCTATCAGTTTGGCATGATCATGCAGCGTATCAGTCCAGCGATTGCTGAGCGGATTCGAGACAAGAAAGTGCTTTGCATTCTTATCGGGCACGATGAACTGACATCCCAGTTGCCTCAATTCAAATCCAGCAAGACCGGTAAAGAACTTGATTTCTATAATTGGCGAAGCCGGGGTTTCTTGACCCGAAAGAACAATCGCTCGACAGTTGTTTTTGCCGAAGAAGATGTTTTGGAATTTGAAGGTGGGATGCAATTGGAAAGTATCCTGATTCATGAATTCGGTCATGTGGTTCACGGAGCTGGTTTTGATTCCACCTTGCAGGACCGTTTGACCGAGTGCTTCGAACTCGCAAAGAAAAATGGAATCTGGAAGGATGGGCGTGCTGCTCAGCGATTTCGCAGAGTGAAAAGCGAAACTCCTGTCAGTCTGTTTGACGCACTTGTCAAAGCTTTTCCCGATCAATCACCCGTCTTGATCAAGTGTTGTCTTGAAGGGGGAGATGTTCTGGTCAATGGGGAAACGGTCACTGCAGACACAAAGGTGACTGCTGATGACAAAGTGCTAATCGTGTTCGGTGGTCCCAAAGAGTGTTATGCATCCAAGAATCGGGCTGAATATTGGGCCGAGGGATTTCAATGTTGGTACGACACCAACCGGACCATGGATCACGATCACAATCACATCAAGACGCGAGAGCAGCTCAAGGCATACGATCCACCCCTCGCCCAGCTTTGTCATGAAGTGCTTGGTGAAGATCAGTGGCGGTTTGTTT
Organism: uncultured Rhodopirellula sp.; assembly: GCA_964012125.1. Classification (GTDB taxonomy): domain Bacteria; phylum Planctomycetota; class Planctomycetia; order Pirellulales; family Pirellulaceae; genus Rubripirellula. The sequence continues at coordinate 2,521 of CAXGRW010000512.1, read as the reverse complement.
CGCCACGCGAACGCGCAGGAAAAGACCACTTGAAGGACTTCAATCCCGCCAAGTCACCGGTAGTTGTTGATCCCGTGCACATCGAAACTGCTGCACTGGATTACTACGATGAGTATTGGCACGATTTTTGGAACAGGCTCGCAGAGAAATATTCGGATCAACTTACCGCGCATCCTGTCCCAGAGAGTCCGCTGTGGCTGACTTACCCCGGTGGGATAGGTCCAGGGCAGGGAAAGCATGTAGTGCTGATAGCTGCTGAGCAGGAATATCGAAGTGAGCAGTCAATGCCGATGCTGGCCAAGATTCTTTCCAAGCGACATGGGTTTGATTGCACCGTCTTGTTTGCTGTGAATGAAAACAATGAAGTTGATCCTACACAAAAGATTCGCTGGGAAGACAAGACTGTGCAGCACCAGATTCCGGGATTGGAACATCTGCAGAAAGCAGATCTTTTAATTCTGTTCAGTCGATTGCTGACGTTGTCTGATGACCAGATCAAGCATGTGATTGACTATCTTGAATCAGGAAATCCGCTGATTGGAATCCGCACAGCGAACCACGGCTTCCTTGAAAATTTTCCGTATCAGGTTGCTGGTCGCAAGGTTCGCTTCGGAGATGATGTTTTGGGCGGAGCTTTTCGCGGTCATCACGGAAACTGGCATGCCGATTCGACGCGTGGCTTGATTATCGAGGAAAATAAGGATCACCCAATTCTGGTCGGTGTTGAGGATGTGTGGGGACCTTCAGACGTCTATCGTACCTATCCCGAGGGTAAGGCTCTTGCTGATGATTGCACAGCGTTACTTGAAGGGCAGCCGCTGATGGGCCGCAACCATGACGATGAGGTCAATGCAAAGAAGGTGCCCTTGCCCATTGCATGGACTAAGTCATGGACTGGGAACACCGGAAAAAAAGCCCGGGTTTTTCATGTCACGATGGGAAGCGCCAAGGATTACCAGAGTGCTGGACTTCGAAGGCTGACTGCCAATGCGGTTTATTGGGGGTTGGGGATGGAAAAACAGATCGATCCACAAAGCAGTGTGGAGTATGTCGATGAATACAATCCGCTTGCGAGTGGTTTCAACTATGAGAAGTTGGGTGTGGAGCCCAAAAAGCCGGCGGAATACCGCTAGTTGCCCCGGTGGGTGGCTTGTTGTCAGGCTGTCTGTTACAGACGCGTCCCGGTCGATTAAGATGAGGGACTCACCTGTTGCTCCGCCCACCTCATGAAGATGATCAACCAACGGTTCATCTTGGAAACCATGATGCATCTTTACCCGACTGTTTCCACTGAAAAAATTCGTAACCGGCGCACGAGTCTGATCCTGGGTGCGTTGCTGTCTGTCGCTGTGTTTGGTCAGCAAGCCGCACGCGGTGTAGAGCCAACGGATGTATCGTTGCATGCTTCCGGCGAGGCATTGACGCAGTTTTTGGGTCAATGGTGCACGGATTGTCATGGTCCGGACACTCAGGAAAGTGGGCTGCGGTTTGATACTTTGTCGCAGCAATGGGATGACCCCAAGGTAGCTGCGCAGTGGCGACAAATCGAGGAGCAGGTTTTGTTCTGTGAAATGCCACCGGAGGGAAGTGATGTGGCAGACTCAGCAGAGCGAAAACAATTTGTCGAAGCAATCGAGTCTCAGTTGCAAATGCACGGACAGGGGTTTGGTTTGGCGGAAAAGATGCTTCTGCCAGAATATGGAAACCTGCTCGATCACGACACTTTGTTCAGTGGTGAAGTGAAGCAGAAACCTTACACTTCAGCACGGTTGTGGAGGCAGCGTCCGGGGATTTACAAAAAAATGTGGGGGCCGCATTACGGTCAACAGCATTGGATTTCTGTCAAGATTGGGGGTGGCAATCAGGCGACCGCACGTAATCGGGTTCAGCATGGCCCTCATAAGGGCAAAGCTATTTCGAAACGTTACTTTGCCAACGAAAAATTCGCCAATCCGTTCTTTGAGTATGTGCATCGGGCGTCAGGCATCACGGATTACGCCTCCATCATGGCCGATCAGGCGTCGTTGGAAGCGTTGCTCACTAACGCAGAGTCGATGGCAGAAATTTTGACGCTCGGTTTGCCTGTCACGATCGTGACTGAGGTCAAGAACAAAGATAGCCGACACGGCAACAATCACGGCAGTTTCGTCGGGGGCGTAGAAACGATCAGCCATGAAAGACGAGGCAAAATACCCGTCGCGTTTCATCGCATCATGGAGGCTACGAAAGAGGTCAGTGAATCCGACTTTCGGGATGCTTTGCAAGTCGCTTTCAATCTTTTCTTGCGTCGAGAACCGAGCCCGCAGGATGTAAAGCACTACTGGCACAATGTATTTCAAAAGAATGCAGAATTGGGTAACACGACTGCACTGCAGGCGATGCTGATCTACATCGCAATCTCTCCCGAATTTGTCTATCGAATGGAAACAGGTCTGACCGAGCCTGATGAAGATGGAAGACGTTTCTTGTCGCCACATGAATTGGTGGGGGCGATTCATTACGCCTTCCACAACACACCCGC
>CAXGRW010000511.1:0-4281 GCA_964012125.1 uncultured Rhodopirellula sp. | reverse complement strand
CGGCAAACGCCTTTGAGCGAACGTGGCGAGATGCGACCGGTCAGTATTCCGTCAAAGCTGAATTTGTCGGTTTAGATGACGAGCAGGTTTCATTGAGGAAATCGGATGGGAACGTGATACAAATTCCGATCCAAAAATTGAGTTCTGTTGATCGGCGTTGGTTGGCAAGGAACAAGACCAGACAGGCAAAGTCGGGCGCTGACAAGGAGGTGCTTGTGAGCAAAGACTGGCCTCGATGGCGGGGCCCCAATGCTGACGGAATTTCTGATGAAACAGATCTTCTTCAGCGTTGGCCAGAGGATGGGCCACCAGTAGCTTGGTCTTCTCGGGGTATGGGCCGCGGACATTCGTCCCTCGCGATTCATGACGGGAAGATCTATACCATGGGAAAGAAATCTGGTTCGGTAATGCTGGTTTGTGTTTCTCAGAACGACGGACAGGTGATCTGGGAAACCTCCTTGGGCCCCGGTAATGACCCAAACTGCACGCCCACGGTGGACCCTGAATCAGGGCTCGTGTTTGCTCTTACAATTGAAGGAAAGCTGGTTTGTCTGTCGTGTGAAAATGGAAATGAGGTTTGGCGCAAAGATTATGCCTCTGATTTTCAGGGGGAGATGATGAGCATATGGGGCTACAGCGAATCGCCCCTTGTCGATGGAGATCGATTGATCTGCACACCCGGTAGCAACCAAGGTGTTCTTGCTGCCCTCGATAAGAAAACAGGCAAGGTCCTGTGGACCACACCGATGGCCGGTGGCAAGGCAGGTTACGCTTCGCCTGTGATAAGTTTTGGGGGAGGCGTGAAGCAGTATGTCACCATGGTTGGAAAAGGGCTGATCGGAGTCCGCGCCAGCGATGGTGCGTTGCTGTGGAACTATCCGAGAATCGCCAATAAAACAGCCAATGTTCCTACTCCAATCATTCACGGCGACCTCGTGTTTGGTTCGTCAGGATATGGAGATGGAGGAAGTGCCCTGTTGAGACTTTCTAAAGCAGGACGCAATCAGGTTCGTTTCACTGAGGTTTACTACAAGACAAATAAGCAGGTGCAGAATCATCATGGTGGCATGATACGGATCGGCGACCACGTTTACATGGGGCATGGGCACAACAATGGTTTTCCTTTGTGTCTGCACCTGGCCACCGGACGGGTGGTGTGGGGGCCGGAACGTGGAGCGGGCACTGGCTCAGCAGCGATCACTGCCGCAGATGGCCACCTGTACTTTCGATACGAAAATGCTGAGATGGCTTTAGTCGAGGCGACGCCTTCCGGCTATCAGCTCAAAGGGAGTTTCAAGATCAAATCGAGGAACGGAAAGAGTTGGGCACATCCAGTGATTTTGCAAGGCAAGCTTTACCTTCGCGACCAAGATGAGCTGCACTGTTACAATATTGAACAGTGACAGCTATCTTTCCCGTTGGTCCTGCACTGAACCCGTGCCGTTTGTCAGTCGGTCTTGGTGTCTCGGTTGGGAACTACATAGACCTTCAGGCTCTTGGCTGAGTAGGACCCGGCATTGGATGAGAAGGTCCAGTCTCGATGCGTCCCGCTGCTATTGCCGATTCCAATGTCTGCTCCGGCACCCGCTCCCCAGTGATTGATGGCAAACAGTGTTTGCTTTCTGGCAGTGTCGTGAACTTGCATTGAGCCATAACCGTTCAATGGCTCGCCCATGCTGTCTCCAATGTCATAGATTGAGCCGGAAGCATCAGGCACACTGGCAGTGTTTTGTGTCGCATAGTTCCCTGACCAGAACTCGATGTTTCCCTCAAAGCCTTCGCGATTCAACGATGAGACAGTCGAATAGGATTCCACGCCTTTGACTGGCTGTTGGAAAAAAGCATCAGCACTGAATTGCGGAACGGCAATCTTGCTGACATCGTCGGTAAATGCATCCATCGACACGAATAGTTTCTGCGAGCCAGTGGTTTCTGATTCAAGTTCAATCAAGTAGCCAATGCGATCGAACCCGGATACTTCAGCACTGTTGTCAGTCGAGTACGTAATCTTGTTTTGCAGTTTGCTCAGGTCCAGTTCATAAACGAGTTCATAATCCTCATCGATCGAGATCAGGCTCAGGAAGTCGGGTTCGTCTCCACCACGGCAAGTTGCGACTGGCAGTCCAGTGCCGCCGGTTAGATTGGGCTCGGCAAGTTTGTCCCATCCGAAGCGAAACGCTGCTGGTGCCGTGACTCCGTCGGCTGACAGCGTTACTGTATCGCCGTTGACACTTGCGTTCGCCGTAACGAAGGTCCGCGTTCCAGGGCCGATAATTTCGAAATGGGTTGCGGATTTACCGTCTCGCGTCTTCAGCCCACCGCCCGTGTTTCTGAACGTAATCAACAGCTCGTTGCCAGCTAATTCAATCGATTCGACTTCCGGACTATTGGCGACCACGTCCTTCATGCCATAGTCATTTTTGAGTGCCAGCATGGCAAGTCTTTTGCCGACATCCTGTTTGTTGGGTGGGTGGATGTCGTTGAGAGTAGCAATGTCGTTGATCACCACCATGCCTGTGTTGGGAAGCTGTTGAACGGCCGCCTGTGCCTCCCAGAATCTGGCTAGGATCGTGCCGTCTTCATTGCCATATTGAAAAGGAGCGATTTGCACATAATAGAAAGGGAATTCTCCTTGGTCCCAAAGAGTTCGCCAACCATTGATCAATGCTTTCTTCTTCTCAAAGTAGAGCATTCCGTCGGTGTGGTTCGATTCGCCCTGATACCAAATTGTGCCGCGAATCGGGTATCCCACCAACGCATGGATCATGCCGTTGTAAAGCATTGTTGGGTCCTGATGACTTGTGAATGGTTTTAAATGATCAGGAAAAGCAGGACTTGGGCCGATGGCTTGTGCCGTGGTCAATCCGGATTTTGCATCTTGGTTCCAAGCTTCATTGGCTTTGATAAAGGTGCGCATAGCATTCTGATATTGGTCTGTTCCTGGGGTGCGTCCAAGAACGGATTTGTAGATGTCACTAAGGGCGGGAACTTCTTTGAAGCCAACCGGTGGAGTCCACGGTTCGACTTTCGTGCCACCCCACGAAGAGTTGATCAGTCCAATTGGTACTCCGAGTTCCTGGTGCAGTTTCTTTGCCATGAAGTACCCCGCTGCCGTGTAAGTTCCCGCAACGGTTGGTGAACACACGGTCCAAGGGGCGGCCACATCTTCCAGAGGAACCGTCGATGGCCGGTGCGCAATCTTCAAATGGCGAATCAACGGGAAGTCCGCTGCTGCGATTTCCGCATCACGATTGGTACTCGCCGCAACGGTCCACTCCATATTCGATTGTCCGCTGCAGAGCCAAACCTCACCTATCAGAACATCATTGATGATGATGACATTGTTGCCTTTGACCTGCAGTGTTAGCGGCTTTGAATTTGCCTCCATCGCCGGCAGGGTGACTTTCCAGGTCCCGTCCGTGCGACCCTTGGTCGATGCCTGTTTGCCATTCAGCGTGACGCTGACCTCTTCGCCAGCATCACACCAGCCCCAAATCCGCAATTCAGCATCTCGTTGCATTACCATGTGGTCACCGAAGAAGCCCGGCAGGCGTACATCTGCTGTGGCTGCTTGCGGTAGCCAGCTGAGCAGAAGAATCACAAGTGTCGCATGGCTGAGTCGTAAGGTGGGCTTCATGGAAGTCTCGAGCAGAAAGGCAGGGTAATAAAACAGATGTTTCTGAGGCGATGGCAGCACAAGCCAACGTCAATTCAGTCGAAGTCTCAGGGGCCACACAAGGTACCACTTTCTGGGCACCGTTCCTATCAAATGAAATTGTTTTGGTTGTGTGACCGATCTTTATTCAGATTAACCGCCGCAGTTTGCTTTGACTTTCCGAATTGGGAATAGCTGTTTTGAGCTAACTGGATTGCCATCTGGAATCGTTTCTTCATCAGTCTTGAATGCTGTGTGCGGACGTGATGTAAGGAGAAGCGAGACGCTGCATCGAGAAAGTGAGACCCAAGGTCGAGCTCGCAATCACGCGCATTGCGTTCTTGATTTTGTGAGGTTTGCTCGTTCTTTTTTCCCCCCCAGTAAACGATTTCTTCGCTCGTCACTGTCCCGAATCTTTCGGTTTTGGCTTAATTGATTTAGGCTGTGTATGGATACTTCCATCTCACCCACTAGGACGGTTTCGAAAATGCGATTTGTTTTTGATTTTGATTTTCGCAGTACTTATCAGCGAGGCGGCTTGCTGGGCAGGGGCATGAGCGATATTGGGAGCGCCTGTTTCATTGCGTTCATGATTTTGTGCGTGGGGCTAGTTGCGTTCAACGCCG
>CAXGRW010000510.1:0-4286 GCA_964012125.1 uncultured Rhodopirellula sp. | reverse complement strand
CGCGTTGCCCTGGGTGAAAAAAACAAAAGCTTGGTCGACTCGTATCTAGATGCCAGCCAAAAAACCGGCCTGCCCATCCATGGTGTGATCCACTCTGACAACCCAACGCTAAAAGAAGCCGTCGACCAAGCCAATTACCTGGGCGCGAACTCCGTACTTCATGTTGTGCCCTACAACCAGAAGGTCGGCTACTTTGAAAATTATCAACGGACACAATCAACGATTCGAGGAGCAGTGTCACAAGCAGAACAAAAACGCGTCATGATCCTGCTTGAGAATGTATGGGCAACGTTCCTGATCGATCCTGTCGCCATGGCGAAATACATCGACGAGATTGATAGTCCAATGGTGGGAGCCTATTTCGACGTTGGCAATGTCGTCCGCTGGGGATGGCCACCCCATTGGATCGAGGTGCTAGGATCGAGAATCAAAAAACTCGACATCAAAGAATACGACCTGAAAATTGCAATGAGCGAAGGTATGCGGAATGGATTTCGGCAACCACTTGGATCTGGCAGCATTGACTGGAAACGAGTCTGCAAAGAACTGGCTGCAATCAAGTACCAAGGTTGGGCGACCGCAGAAGTGAAAGGTGGTGATAGGGAAAGATTGGCGGACATCGCATCCCAAATGAATAATGTTTTGCAGATTTAAAAAAAACACATCCACTTTATTTTGCGGCTCAAGCAACCATTACTTCAAGGAATTCCCCGCTCGCGCTGCAACTCGGTGCCGAACAGTCGAAACCACGCTGAGTGGCGCGGCACCGAATTGCTCAAGATGTCGATTCGCCAGCATGACTTGCCCTTCATTGAATCGATGAGCAGTCACCTCCCAGTAAGATCTATCGTTCACCAATAGCTTGGCCAACGATGCTGGAGTGTCATCCACAAATGTACTTAAGCAATTTCGAATATCGCGAATCCTTGCCCGTTGCTCAGCGTTCAGATCATCATTCCCCAATGCTTGCAGTACCGGGATCACAGGAGTGCCCCACGTCAGCAACTGACGATGCGCATGAGAACGTTGAACAACCGTGGGAGCAGATAACAATTCAACCATACCTTTGATCTCCGCGACCGAAGGGGTCCCACCTCTGCGAGCCTGCTCGATCATAGCAAGGCTAGTTTCATTCATCAGTAAGATCAATGACTTGCCTCGAAGCAGACAGGCGATCAATGGGCCAAAATGCAGATCAAAAGCTTCAGGGTCATGCTCCCGCAAATGCAACAGAGTCGCGCCGTCACGTGTTTCAGTGTGCTCGCCATCAGATAAGGACCACCGAATCATTTCAAAAGTAGGCTGTTCCAGAGTAGCGCGTTTTCCGGATTTCAGAAATCGCGATTCCAGTCGAACATTACCAGCGTGCTGAACATTCAGCGTGAGTTGTTGCTCTTTTGTTTGAAGCACGTAATGCAGTGACGGTACTCCCCGCTCTGAGGTTACCGTGATACTTTCGCTTATCCCGGGTTCATCGCGACTTTGTGTGCCCTTTCGATGCTGTGGACAGTTCAAGCACAATCGTCCCTGAATGAACTGAAAACGGACCATACCCGTTGTCTTAAAGAAAGTAGGATTCTTAGACCCTTCACGCGTCGAAGAAAGACGCTCATCGGCGGGCTGTCTTTGGGCAAAAGACTCCACGTCCGTGATGGACAAGCCGATTACGGCTAGCAAAACACTCCACCTCATCCCTGAACCCTCACCTTCCCCGACTCTCTCGGGTTCCATGCTTTTCATGGATTGATTGGGTTCACCTGTTGATCAGTGCGTCTGATCACAGACAGCGTTCGGCAAGCTCATTGGCAGCTAATCGTTGACGTCTTAGGGCGAACCCTCTGTTGTGGGCAACTCGGTTACGGTGGACGCGTAGGCCGTCCCTCATCGGGCAGGCCGACGAGTCCATCAGGTTTATCGTCAAAAAAACCGTTCGGAATGAAGAGAAGATCTTTTGATCGTTGAGTCTTCTTAAATAACCCGTCGATACGTCGCCCGAAAGTCATTGCCAAATGGATCTAACGAGATCAAACGAAACTGCAATGCGTCGGCAATTTGCTCGATTCCACCGCCACCGATAGGCCCTTTTGCAGAGTCGCCCCCGAATAACTTTGGCCCGAGGTACACATGACACTCATCAATTTGATCAGCCGCAAAAAAGCTAGCAAGCAACTCCGCGCCACCTTCCAACATCAAATTTGTCATTTGCTTCTGCCCCAAATGCTGAAGCATCTCGCTAACCATTTCACTTGATTCTTGGCTGTGAAGAGAAATCACTTGAACGCCAACCTGCTCGAGTTGGGTAAGGCGAGCGGAATCCACTTCCGGCCCCACACACAACGTGACAGGAACATCGCTAGCTGAACGCACCAGTTGCGACTCTACAGAAGGCAAGCGATGCCGACAAAAAACAAACCGACCAGCTGCCTGCATTGAAGACGACAACTCATCACTGGTGAGACGCGCGGTCAGCATGGGATCATCAGCAACGACGGTTCCCATGCCCACTGCAATCCCATCAACTCTTGCTCTCAAGCGATGAACTTCCTCACGCGCCAGATCACCTGTGATCCACTGGCTTTGCCCACTGGCAGTCGCAATCCGCCCATCCATTGTCATTGCCCACTTGGCGATCACCCAGGGGCGTCCATCACGCACAAGTTTCAGATAGGGTGCGTTGAGCGTTTCCGCCTCACCCTGCATCACGCCAACCGCTGTTTCAATCCCAGCCGAACGCAGCAGGCTTAAGCCACCGCCGGAAACTTTCGGAAACGGGTCAGCCATTGCCACCACGACGCGACTTACTCCAGCATCAATCAATGCCTGAGCACACGGAGGTGTTTTACCATGATGGCAACATGGTTCCAGCGACACGTACGCGGTGACACCGCTTGCTCGCTCCGATGAGTCGAGCGATCGCAGAGCTTCCACTTCGGCATGCGGCCCACCAAACTTTTGGTGATACCCTTTTCCAATGACATGCCCGTCGCGGACTAGCACGCAACCCACCATGGGATTGGGTTCGACAGCACCCAGCCCCTTTTTAGCCAACTGAATTGCCATACCCATGAAGTGCTGATCTTTCTCATTCACAGCATTTCCATTTTTCAACAATCGGCTGGGATCACCATCCGTTGATTCAGGCTTGGGCAAATCGGGCATTCTTTGCTCAATCCATTCCTGGAACCCAAAGTTTGCCGCCGCCACCGCCGGCACCGCCACCTTCGGGAGCAGGTGAACCACTTTCAGGTGTCCACAATTCACCACCACCGCCCTGTTCGGCGGCAGGGCCTGGAGCCCCAGGTGCTTGGCGAGGAGTACCATCAGGGCTAATCAAACCGTAAGCCATCAGCGTTTGCTGCAGCTTGGCCATCACCTCGGGCTCATTACCGTATTGCCTTGAAAGTGTTTCCACCGCGTTCTGGAATCCTGGCCCATCCCCTGCAGACAAACGCAGCCCAACTTCACTGAGCAACAGATTTGCAGTCGGAATATTGTTGGCTTCTGCGAATTCCTTGGCTTCGTCCATCAATTCGATCGCCTGCTCATTACCCTCTGACGCATTGATCAACGTCATGTAGGCAAGCATTTTAGCTGGCTTCTGCTCATCGCTGAGTTCGGCGCCGATCAACTGTTTCGCAACACGGCGAACGGTCGGAGTTGCAGAAACCTGTTGTGCACGCTGTAAGAGATAGATGAGAAATTCTGCATCCAGATCGGAGCAGTCGATTCGATTGAGATCTTCGTTTGCCAGCGTTTCAATATCGCCCGAAGCTGGCTTCAGCATTGGCTGCGGTTCGAGTTTGGCAATCTGATAGGCCTCATCAATGATTCCCTGGCCCTTTGAGACCAGCGCGTCGTACTGTTCGACAATACGCATCATAACCGTTCGCTCGAACAGTTTGGATTCATCATCACAGGTCGACTGGAGTGATCCGCCATCAAGCATAGGAGTATCGATGGCAGTAATCGCTTTGGGCATTCGTGCTGCCATCAGGCTGTTCTGCAGTTTTTCTGCTTCGGCAGGCTTCGCCTGAAAGCGAATCATTGCAACCGCCGGTTGGCAGGCGACCAGCATTGGCAACAACTCACCCTGCACCTCGGTCAACTCGACATCGCCCACGACTTCCTGAACCCCTTCCTTGACGGTATTGAGGAGTGGCTGACGAACATCAAGCACTTCCAGTCGTGCCTCACGATCAGTCTGTTTTCCGTAGACAAAGACAAGTGCGATAGCTTCGGGCACTTCCTCGATTGGCGGCAACACTTCCAGCGATTCAGGCTTATCG
>CAXGRW010000509.1:0-4288 GCA_964012125.1 uncultured Rhodopirellula sp. | reverse complement strand
TCGAGCAGCCCAGCTAATTACCGAAGCCGCCGCATGTAGCTGAGGAAAGCTCGATTAGTTTGCTCCAAGGTCATGTCAAAGCATTCCTCAAAATCATCGATGCGCTGACGCTTGGTTTTCTCAGCGAGGTATTTTCCCTCGCTTAACATCCGAAGATACTTCACATACTCTTTGCGTTTTGTCTTGATCAGAAAATAGGTCAAGGCCCAGCCTTCTGCGTAGGCTGCGGTTGCCTCACCAGCACTCCTGTAACGCATGTCATCCGATAGCAGGGTAACCAGCGAGTCGTTTGTCCGGCGTGGAAAGTACTGTATCCATCGTCGTAGATTCACCTGGTTGACACTCCCAACAGCCCGCCAAGCCCTTGGGTTCCGCCGGTCGGGCGCTTCGAAGAACATCGCCAAACCTTCGCTGACCCACATCGGATTATCCGCAAAGCGTCGTTGCATTCCGCAGTTGTAAGCTAGCTGATGGGTTGCTTCGTGAATGATTGTCGCGACATTGCGTTCCCAGTCCGGCACGTTGAATGTAATCATCCGATTACTGCCAAGGTGGTAGTAGCCGATCACTGATTTGGCGGTCTCGCCGATATCCTTGGTAGCATAAGACAAGAACGAGTCGTGATCCCGCAACACGACAGCAACTAGCGGAAACTCTGGTTCAGGCAGTTCCCAACGCTGGTTCTTCCAAAAAATGAAGAATGAACGATAGAGTTGTTCGAACAGGGCTCCGACCTGTTTCGCATAAGCCTCTGTGCTGTTGAAAAAGATAACGTAATGCTGAGTCCGGTAGACCTCAAATCCAGGTCCCAATTCATCTTGGAGCCGTGTTTGCATTTGATCAGCATCGATCGGCGTGTAGGGTCGATCGTCAGTTTTCCGCTCGATGATATTTTCAGGCTGGAGCGTGAATATCTGCCCGTCATCAGCTTGCAGCATGACGCCGCCATCCTGCGCCTCGACGAGAATTTTACCGGACGCAGTTCGCTCTTTATCTGCTTCGCGGAATTTGATGGTTTCCACCCCCAGTAGGGGAGTGCACTGGAATACACAACTGAGGCAACCAGCGAGCAGCAGCACCAACCGTGGCATTGAAAGCAGCATTGGAGTTCGCATAAAGAGTTTTAAAAAGAGAAGACTTCAGGTCACTGTAACACGTAATGCAAGGAACCGGCGTGCTAAAAACAAAGAGATCACCAACACAGCCGCCAGATACCACATTGCCAGAGCGGCCTCCTGATAGCGTGCTCCGCTGTGCAACAGACCGAATAAACGGGTTCCAACAGTTGTGACTCCCGGTGGTACCACTGGCAAAGTCGCAGGAACGTCGCCCGATGCAATGATCGCAGCCGCGATTCCTGCCCCCCACAGACTGCCTAGCAGGAGCGGCCTGTCGATCCCCCAAATGCGTCTGATCCACGAATGATCAAGCTGGGCTGTATCGAGTAATTGATTGTCCAAACCGCGGTATCCCGCTCTCAATATCCAGTACGCGGCGGGAACGGCGCGAAAAAGCAACGCGATGACGGTGGGAACAAGAGTCTGCTGATAAAGCGGTGAAAAGCCTGGAACCGGTATCTGAAAAAATCTCACCACCATCAAGCCAACCAGAGGCCCGGGCAACAAGACCAAACTGATCGTCAACAGATCAAGGCCTGCTTCGAGACGGCGGCGTTGCCTGCCAGCGGCAGCCAATGGCCAAGCGATTAGGACGGCAGAAAGAGCAACCGAAATGGCAATGATGCCAGTCCACCGATACTCAGCCGCAAAAATCACTGGTGCTTCCATAAGTCTTTCCACCGTCCTGCTCAACGACCACGTTCCTACAAGAGTTCCCTGAGCTACTTCGACATCGTGGCCGACTTTCACCAACAAGCCACCTAACGGCACTAGGACAATCAACAAACCAATCAGGATCGCCACAGCAGCAGCCACACAGCAAACGCTTTTTCGTGCTTGTTGATCGTCACACGGGGGCGTTTCTGAATCAACGTTGGTTGCGATCAACTTCCGTCGCTGAACCAGCAGCCAAGCCATCAGCACTGCCATAACCATTAGCGGCAAGACGCAGACAAGAAAGATCGACTGCAGCGAAGGATCGACTGCGTAGAAGAGATAAAATTCATCAGCAACCGTACGAAAACCGTACAAGTCCACCACGGTCATTTCCGTCATCGCCAAGACAGCTGTCGCGACAAGACTGGAGATGACCCAAGGAGACGCGAGCGGAAGCTGAACTCGCCACCAAGCTGAAACCGGACCGAGATCCATGCGAGCTTTTTGTCGCACATGTGTTGGCACTCGATCCAAGCCGTACCAAGTCGCCAGGGCGACCAGGGCGGCCCCCAGCAAACCGTGAATCCAACCGCAAGCGATCAGCCCACGAAAGAAACCATAATCGGACAGCCCCTCTGCACGAGCTCCGGTCTGAGTCATGATCATCCAACCGAACTTGCCTGCTGTTGCCTCCCAAGCGGCAGCCTGCAAAATCATGGGCATTGCAACAGCAACCACCATGGCGGCGAGAAATCCGGCTGCAATCCAGCTCCAAAACCTACCAGCGGCCTGCAACTTTGACGCAGCCCAGCCACCGGCAACCCCAAGCGTGGCAGCCAAGATCAGGGCAAACACAACTAGTTGAAAAGTCAAAAACAGGGGCTGGATCCAAGCCAAGACCAACAACTCCGAAGAAACCTGAGGATAAGAAACAGAAAGATCGGTAAATCGGGACGCGTAACGGCCCCCGAGCAATCACAATGGATAGGAGGCATAATTGCGTTCCTGCCATTGTCACCGATTTGCCCGTACTACGGCATCCCCTGAAATCCATTGAAGTTAGCCGTCAAATAGACACCTATCGAGTCCCCCGTCACGCATCATGAAAATCACCGCTATCCCACAACTGTACCGCAATCTCAGGCGGTGGCGGGAAATACTGGCGGTGCTACGTCGTTACGGTCTTGCGGACTGGCTAACTCACTTCCGCCTGCCCTTCCGGGATTCTCTTAAAGACCGAGGCGGCGTCCCACTCTCAAAGTACACGCGCGAGCAGCGGGTTCGGATGGCACTCACTGACTTGGGGCCAACATTTATCAAGGTGGGACAAATCCTTGCGTCTCGCCCCGACTTGGTTGGGCCCAGCCTTAGCGAAGAATTGAAACAACTTCGAGCCAATGTCGCACCTGACCAAACAGAACAAGTGCGTGAGACCCTCCGCAGTGAACTTGGCAAGGACTACGAATCACATTTCCAAGAAATTGACTTCAAACCGCTTGCGACTGCTTCGATTGGGCAAGTCCACCGCGCTGTGCTGAACGATGGCTCACGCGTTGTGCTGAAAGTTCAACGGTCCGGCATTGAGAAGAAAATGCAACAGGACATGGAGGTGCTGGCAGGCATCGCACAACTGGCTGAGCGGGTCGATGCCTTGAGTGTTTGGGGACCTGGCGAAATGGTCCGTCAGCTGGCTCCCATGATCACACGAGAGCTTGACTTCACTCGCGAGCGGCAGAACCTGGATCAGTTCGCTGAGATGTTCAGCCGCAAGAAATGCGATGTCGTCATTCCGCGTCCTGTCAACGCGTTGTGCACTCGCCGGGTGCTCGTCATGGACGAATTGATTGGTGACCCGTTACCTGAATACTTGGCAAATCACCCGGACATGAATGCCGGTTCCCAACACAAGAGAACTGGAACTCACGATCAACGAGGTGGCAGCAATAAGCCCCACTCCAACACCGAGCGGAATTCGGTGGATTCCAGCCAAACACCTCAACCAACATCCTCTCTAACTCCTTCCGACTTGATCAAGCAACAACTCGGGGAGACGATCGCTGAAGCTTATTTGACGATGCTGTTTGACGAAGCACTGTTTCATGCTGACCCGCACCCGGGCAACCTGATTGTCATGGAGGGTGGCACGTTGGGGATCTTGGATTTCGGCATGATTGGTCGCATCGACGAAACGCTGCGTGAGACGATTGAAGAAATGCTGGTAGCTATCTCCTCAGGTGACCAACATCGACTGGTCCGCTTGATCTGCCGCGTGGGTGACGCCCCGCCCACCTTGGACGATTCAGCACTGGCGATTGATGTGACGGAATTCATTGGCACCTACGGACGACAGCGTTTGGGTGAATTCGATCTTACGGGAGCACTGAATGAATTAAGCGAGATTCTGCACCTTCATGCAATCAAACTTCCCAACCAATCCGCGTTACTGCTGAAAATGCTCGTTTCTCTCGAGGGCACGCTAGGCGAGTTAGGCGCGAGATTTGACGGACTGGACG
>CAXGRW010000508.1:0-4293 GCA_964012125.1 uncultured Rhodopirellula sp. | reverse complement strand
TCATCGAAATTCAGGATGGACCAGTCACGGATATCCAGGAAACAAAAGAACTGGAACGCGGAAAAATCGGTGAGTTGATGGTCACGGGGCCAATGGTTACGCAGGAATATGTTGTGCGATCTGACCAAAACTCTCTTCACAAGGTTTCAGATGGCAAACGCGTTTGGCACCGCATGGGTGATGTTGGGTACCTGGATGCCCGTGATCGATTCTGGTTTTGTGGGCGTAAGGCACACCGCGTCACGACAGGCAAGCGGACTCTGTTCACAGTCCCTTGCGAAGCGATCTTTAACGGACATCCCGCGATCTATCGCTCTGCGCTCGTTCCACGTGGCCAACGCCCCAATCAGCAACCAGTGATGATCGTGGAACCGCATCCAGATCAGATGCCGGTCAACGCTGAGGCAAGCGAGAAACTGAGGAACGAATTACTGGAACTGGCTTCCAGAAACCCACTTACTCGCCGAATCACGGAAGTCGTCATTTGGAACAAGCCGCTACCTGTCGACATCCGTCACAACAGCAAGATTTTTCGAGAAAAGCTAGCTGAGCAAATCAACGGCAATAACGAGATTTGAAGGGATACTGAGCCACCGCACGGCGTCTTATCCTTCTTCCATCGCAGCATCAGCCCGCAACGTCCCCGCTCGTGAATAAAAGTGTTCGCAGATCATTTCGAAGTGGAACTGCAGCCACGCAGGTGAAGTGTAGACGCCGTGTCCAAATAGTTTCTGATGCTCACGGCCCGGCGTCGCCGCGTAGTCCACCAACAGTGTCTTGCCATCGGACGACTCTCTGCGTCCCTGTTTCAATTTCTGAAACAAATTTCGCCGGCGTGCTGTTGATTCAAACATCCTGCGTAGCCGACGTTCTACCACGACATCCCGCCACGCAAAGATAGAAGGGATAAAGTCAGTGCCGGCAAGCGCCAAGTGCTGAATATAATCACCTGCCGCAGCTGTAATCACATCACCAACAGACTTTGGAATGACTGCCTTGAGAGGATCACACCCGTCGGTAGGGCGGTGCTGCGTAAAGTGCAACAATCGAGGCACCACCCGCTCATGCCACCGGTAGCGCAGTGGGGCACCAAAAGTTGCAATGTCAATTTCTCGACTCGGTTCGTGTCCATCGAGCAAAATTTCACGGGCATGCATCCAGTCCTGCAAATCCACTTTACTGCGTAATGGACTGTGGTAGTGCAGGCGTGTTGCCTTAAAGAAGCATTCCTTTGCCTCACGCGATGCGGCGGCGATCTGTGACAACATGGCGAGCAGGCTGCCGCCATGGCTGTGGGCCATCACCAGCAAACGCCCCCTCGGATCCATCGAGCTGATTTTGCGAAGCAGCGATACCGCTGCATCAGCGCGACCAATGTGATGATTTTCACCAGACCAACCGAACCGCTCAACCTTGATCAAGGGCGCGTTTTCCGTATTGATCAAACGGTGCACTTGCTTCGCGTAAGCCTCAGTATAATTTCCGACATCGCCGGCGAGCTCATCAAACCACGCCTTGCTAATTTCATCAATCCGCGATGCCCTGACTGGGGAAAACCGCTTGACTTCACGGACAAATCCGGTGATATCGCCACCCGCGAAAGTCCCATGAATTAACAAAATGTGACGCACATTGGCATCCCTGAGCTGTTTCGCTAAAGAAGCAAAACCAGCGTCAGTCGGATCGAGTTCCGCAACTGCGTCCTCGACTGGTATTCGCGACACCTCACCTCGCGACTCATCAGCCGACAAAGTGTGGTGTGGGAATTGCAAATGCCCACTGGGTGCGCATCGAGCCATGGAAATCTCGTTGAAAGGGCAGATTCATTCTTCAGACATTCCGAGCGTGTTGTTGTATACTGTGCGAAACAGCAACACATCACCGACCGGGAAAATCTGGTCCGAAGAGGCAAGAAAACATTATGAAGAGACGGGAATTCCTCGGGGCCAGCGCCGCTATCTCCTGTGCAATATCACAACCGCAACTAATCATGGCACTCGATCAAGATAACCGATACCGAAAGGAAATCGGAATTCAGCTCTACACGCTCCGAAACCAAATCAATGGAGATGTCGAGGGCACACTGAAATCAGTTGCTGATGCTGGGTACAAGCAGGTAGAGCCGTACGGATTCCCCAATGCCAAACCGATGATCAAAGCAGCCAAAGACAATGGCTTGGCTGTAAAATCATCGCACTTCAACTGGGATTCAGTTGTGAACCCTGATGACAAGGGTGTGATGCCCTTCAAACAAATCCTCGACTCAGCCAATGAGGTGGGGCTTAAACACTTGGTGGTTCCTTACCTTGCTGATCGCAACAGAAAGACTCTCGACGACTACCGCACTCTGTGTGAACGTTGCAACCGTGGTGCCGAGGAAGCAAAGAAGGCCGGAATTCAACTCGCCTATCACAATCATGCTTTCGAATTCGAGCCCAAAGAAGGCGGTAAAACTGGCTACGAGATCATGATCGAAGATTTTTCTCCTGACATGAAATTTGAAGTCGACGTCTTCTGGATCAAGGTAGGCGGAAAAGATCCCGTCGAACTCCTGAAAACTCTCAAAGGTCGAGTCTCCCAATTGCACCTCAAGGACCTCGACAAAAGTGTCAAGACACCTGAGTACGGAGGTATCCCGAACGAAGCATTCAAGGAACTAGGAAACGGCGTCATCCCGATGGAACCGATCATCGAGGTCGCTGCAGAAACGGGAGTCGACATCTGCCACGTTGAGCAAGATCACTCGCCGAATCCTCTGAACAGCATTCGACAAAGCATGAAATACCTGAAGACATTGTAGCGGGCATGAAGCCATACCCATGAATTCAGTAGCCCCCTACCAAGTTCATTTACACCAGGAAATCAGATGAAAACTCGTTGGTTGATAGCACTTACCTTACTAGGGTCCTTGGGACTAGGAAGCGGAATGACACAAGCAGAGACCTCAGTCGGTGACCAAGTCCCTGACTTCGAACTTATTGGCAGTGACGGAAAAACCTATTCGTCGAAACAGTTCAAAGGAAAGAAAGCGTTCGTCATCGCTTGGTACCCCAAAGCTTTTACCGGTGGCTGAACGAAGGAATGCAAATCGCTCCGTGAGAGCGGTAAACTGATTCGTGATTTCGATGTCGCCTACTTCACCGCGAGCGTCGACCCCGTCAAAAAGAATACAGACTTCGCAAAGAGTCTGGAACTCGACTACCCAATCCTGTCCGATCCTGAAAAGCAGTTTGCTGATGCCCTTGGGTGCCTTAACGCCCGTGGGATGTCAAATCGCTGGACCTACTACATTGGTAAGGATGGCAAGATTCTTTACATCGATAAAGCGGTCAAAGCCGGAGATCATGGCAAAGCAATCGCTGAAAAACTGAAAGAACTGGGTGTGGACAAGAAATAGTCCTCAAGTTTCGGCGGAACAACTTCGGCCACTCGGTGCCATTGGTGTCGAGTGGTCTTTTTTTGCAATCACTTTTTCGTTTCTCACTGACAGACTGCGATGTCCCTTTTTTCCCATTTGCCCCGCCTCAAGTGCATTCTCTCGGTTGCAACTCTGACAACGGCCACACTGTCGTCCCACACAATCTTCGCTCAGGCATCCTCCTCTGTCCCCATCGCCCACGCGCACAACGACTATGAACACGAACGCCCACTACATGATGCCCTGCAAGCTGGTTTCACGAGTGTCGAAGCCGATGTTTACCTTGTCGACAATCAGTTGTTAGTAGCCCACGACCGGCGTGACACGACCCCGGACCGGTCGCTGGAGTCTCTTTACCTCAACCCGCTTCGTCAGCATTTCTCTAACCGAACTGACGACTCAACACACAAGACATTCTGGCTGATGATCGACGTGAAGTCAGACGCCATCAAAACGCATCGAAAAATCCAGTCCGTGCTGGAGAACTATCCCGATTTATTTTTGAAAATTAAAAATCCAGAATCGCAACAAGCGGACTCCAAAGGTCCTCTTGTCCGTGTGGTGATAAGTGGCAACCGCGCCAAGGAAGATATCCTGCAAACTCAGCCCCGTATTTCAGGGATCGATGGACGTCTTTCCGACTTGAAATCGGAACTCTCGTCCGAGGCGATGCCGTGGATTAGTGACAACTGGCGTTCACACTTCCGCTGGCGCGGGCAAAATGAGTTCCCGGAAGAAGAACGACACAAACTACGCAGGTATGTCAAACAGGCACACGACAAAGGCCGCTTGTTAAGATTCTGGGCGACGCCAGACTCCCCTGCACTGTGGGACGAACTATTGGATGCGAACGTCGATCTCATCAATGCAGACGA
>CAXGRW010000507.1:0-4309 GCA_964012125.1 uncultured Rhodopirellula sp. | reverse complement strand
CGGTACGTTGCCGTCAGGGTACCACCATCGGCTACCTGAATTTCGGAATCACGTGTAGGTACGGTTGAGACGGGGAAGACACGCCCCAGAAACACGCCGGAGTGCGGCTCCGTTTCGAGAGCGATCATACGACGCAGTTTCGCAGATTGCGGGTCTGATTCTGACGTCACATCTGCATTCTGTCCTACTGCCGCAATTGTGAACTCAACTTGATCACGGTCAGGACTTGTATCCATATCAGCATCAGCAATCACGATGGCAACTGCATCATCCATTCTGAAGCGGCGAATGTCTTCCAACACCAAATGCCGCTCACCTTCACTGTCCAATTCATAATTCAAAAACGATGCACTGATCAGAGCAGTGTTGTAAGCGACACCAAGTCGCCCTTCATAACGAGCCGTTGTTTTGGTGTTATTGCCTTGCCGTGCAATGATACGATCATCTTCATAGCGAACCGATATCTGGTCTCCGGGAATTACCTCCAGTGTTTGGTTGTCTCGCAATTGCTGATAATCGGTCTCGACAGGTAATCGTTGTGTTCCATCGCGATCGATGAGAGCAATCTTGTCGATCGCTGGGGCTGCACCCTCGTGACTGACGATCACCATTCTGACCACACGTGCCTGCGTATTATCTGCAAAGGCAAAGTTGAATTCAGTATCGTCCTCGCTTGCGGTCACCACGGCAGGCTGAGGAATTTCCTGACGAACCAAAGGCGGAAATGTCGAGGGGTCGAACATGCTATCCGGGCACAACTGCAAGTCGTCACCACCGGCATTGTCGCACAATAGTTGTGGTTTTTGCTTCTGTAACTCGCCACGTTGTTCAGTCCGCCAAACCTGAATTTCATGAAGCCCTGGCCGCAACTCGCGGACAATGGTCAGCGGATCATCAGCGTCTTCGGGAACAGGTTGGCCATCAATAAGAAAAACGGTGTGAGCACGATCTGACGATGGCAAGCCATTCAAGCGGAAAGTCCGAATTGCTGCTTCGGGTTGATAAAACAAGGCACGAAATCTCACCAGCATCGAAGAATTTGGATGGCCAGCAGGATCCACAACCATACTGTCGGATGAAAGATTAGCCACGTTAGCTGCCACAAATCGGCATGCCTCTCTGACTGAAGTCGCTTCCATGGTTTCCAGCCAATCGGCTGGCAGTTCATATGCCTGAGGAGTTGTAAGTGACACTCCACCGACTCGGGTGTGAAAAGAAGCGAAATTGGGACGGCCGTCCCACGGCGCAGGATCGTCAGGAAAGCGAGCACGCGTCGTCCAATCTCGCCCATTCAGCGATGTCTGAACTACGAAGTGCGTGGGCGTCAGCGTCCGGTCCTCACATCGAATGATCATACTGGCAAGCGGTACGTTGTCGTTGAGGTCAATCCCCAAGACACGTTCGCTAGCTCTACTGCCAATCACGCCAGCCCATCCCGGATAGGGTTCAGCACTGATCACCATGTTCGGATCGCGACCGGGAGCTGTTTCGGACGCGTATGCCAGTGCCTGTGCTGTTCCTGTGGGAATGATGGCTTCGAACTCGCCTGTGTGTGTCCCCGTCTCGACCAACTTCTGTTGTGCGATCAAGTCACCACTGTCAGTCGAAAGCAAGACAACAATTTCATCAGCTCCATCGGTTGTGCTCTGATCCGGATCGAAGACTCGAAGATAAACGGGATTACCGGGTCTTACATTTCTGGTACCCAGCGCTTGCTGGGCAGTGGATACACCAAGCTCCGACAAATCCAGTCGACGCTCACCAACACGCGTGGGAAATGCACCCGCCGAAATATCAAGCCGTGCATTGGATGCCACCCCGATTGCAACTTCGGGATCGGGTGGAAGATCAGTCATCTTTGCTCGGAATTCTTTCGAATACCCAAACTGAATTTTGTCACGTCCAAGCACCTGCAATGTCTTGTCGCCAGGTTGCGGCGCGGCCAGCTTTGTCGGCACTTCGGCACGATACTTGGATTTATCATCGCCCAGCTGGTAAAGCATCACGCGTTCACGATCGCCTGATTCAGCCCAGATCTCAACTTCGATGTCAGCTCCCACACCGGCGACATTCAGCGACGGATCATTCAAATTGATCTTGATCATCTCACCAGGAACAATGACTCCCTGATCACGAGTTGCTCCCAATTCGATTTCTGCGGCATCAACCAGTTTCCGCATTTCCAGCTGCGCCTTACCAAGCAGGATCAAACCATCTGCATGATTTGGTTCACTTTTGAGCACCAACGCAACCTCGTCGTATGCATCTGCGAATTTTTCCTGATCAAAAAAGATCTCCGCCCGCGCAAAATGCACTCGCTTTCGCAAATTCTCATCGCGAATCAGCATCAGTTTGTCCAGCTCGGTGATCGCACTACCAAAGTTTCTTGATACGCGGTCAACCATCACAGAACGCAAAGCGGATTTATATTGCAATTCTGACTGCTGATGCTCGGCGGCGTCGGCAACCCGACGGTACCATGCACGAGCTGTCTGATAATTTCCTTTTTGGAATGCGGTATCGGCATAGGCAATTTTCAGATCAGCTTCTTGCTGCGGTGTGAACGAACCTGCCGCGCGCAGCGACCAAATCATCAACTCCTTGACCAACGCCTCAGCTCGGTCGGTGGCACGATCCTGAATACTCCGTTCCAACAACCACAAGCAGTAACCCGGCGTCAATTTTCTGATTAGGGGCTCATCAGTTGACACTACCAATAGTTCGGCGTTGTTGTCATACAAGTCCCAAGCAGACCCAACATTGCCCAACGCGAATTCAGCTTGCGACTTGTAGATCGGATAAGTTGGGTCAAGCTCGTCTACTGGAATGTCAATCACACCCAACTCGATTGATGCTTTTCCTTGCACTTGACTGACCCGGCCCAAGACTTCGGTCTTAGCCGGGTTAATGCTGGCTTTCATTTCACGGGCGGCCCGGCTCATCGAACCGTTTCGCGCGGTCGACAACGCAATGGATGTCCAACCCGCCTCCATCGCTGACTCTCCAAACTGCGACAGCGCCGCTGCACCACGATAGTGATTGTGATCATCGGTCCAAGCCACCGAATACCATAGTCCGGAGAGATAAGGCTCTATTTCTCCCCATTGCTTTTTTTCTGTCAGGTCGTTGCAAATGCGTTGAATCAACTGCTCATATCCCTGACGCGTCGGGTATTCACCGATAGGCATATTTTCGCGAAAAAGAGTCAACACCTGACGACGAATCTGATCGCTCCAAGTTGGCAACGCGGCAACCGGTTGAAGGCCGACAACGGCCACTGGCTGTGGCCACGCAGCAACCCGCTTGAACACAGCATTGAACGCGGCTTCGACCGCCTGAGGTGTCGCATCCTCGGGCAACCCAATTAATTCGCGACTGATGTATCGCGGTTGAGCCTTCATGATCGTCTCGGTGGCGGACGTCATGCCAAAGTGATTGCCATCCGCTACCGAATTGTGATAGGAGGAATCCAACTTCAGGTAAGCTGCAGAAGTGACCAACTTATCGATCAATGCGATTGCATCTGCCTGTTTCGGATCAACCGTATGAAGCCACATTCCGAAGATAATCGGGTCGATATTGCCAGCTTGATTTTGGCTCGCGATCAAACCTTGCAGATGCAGAATGAGATCCGGCACAGATTCTTGAACGGGCTGCCGATGGTATCGAAATTGGTTGCTGTAAACCTCTCCTTCCCAGAGCATCGATCCACCCTTCTTATCACCGAACCTCGCTTTTCCGAGGGCCCGCTGCAAAAGTCCTCCTCGTTCACCAGATGTATCAGCAACCAACACCTTGAACATTTGGGACAAATCGGTGTCAGGTGCTTGGGCGAACAATTCGTCCCAAAGCAGCAATGCCCCCGGGGTTGTCGGTGTATCACTGATAAGATCTCGATACAGCCGATTGAAGGCTGTGATCCGATCTTGGCTCTTAGCCGTTGCATCAACCTGTTTCTTTAGTTGCTGATAACGCGAATCGAGATTGGAATACTTTTTGATCGGCACATCGTGATCAACATCCCGTTCGAACATACCGCTGTGCCAAACACCATGAGTCAGCATTTTGACGTCATTGAAACGCCACATTTCGTGCTGCATCATCTGATCAGCCACGACGCTGTATTTGCGTTCGGGCCTTGCCCAAGCACGGACCATTGCAGCCTGAGCATGTGGATTGCGAGTCAATTGTGGAGCAAGCTTTTTTGCTTCCTCGACCGTAATCGTTTTGTCGAATAACGGAACGTTGCTCGCTGTCAGAGAATTCAGCATACCGGGATAATCAAGGACAGCTTTGCGGATCACCTCTG
>CAXGRW010000506.1:0-4319 GCA_964012125.1 uncultured Rhodopirellula sp. | reverse complement strand
TCATTCTCGGCTGCGTGATCGAGGACGACGCGAAGAGGAACCAAAGCCATGAGCTCTAACCTAAAGTGCGGGGGAGAAACGAGTTGGATGAACGACTCGGAATTATCGCGGCAGACAATAAACTCGCAAGGTCCTAGTTGCTGGCGGGTGAATTTGCTCCGTTAGGTGTCTGTTGTGGAGCTCCAGTCCACCTTTTCTTGCTCTGAAATTGTCCCCGAATTCACAATCTAAGGTGTGGGTACCCTCTGAAACGCTCTCGGCCGCACTTGATATCCCCGCACCGATGCTGGGATTCAATTCAGGCAAAGTTGATTCGTAAGCATGTTCTGCTGTAACTTGGGTGCCATGCCGATGGCCGCGAAGTTTGACCTTTTTCGTGCTGAATTCAGAAGGTGCCATCGGCATGATCATGTGACCGCACCACGCTAGAGATCGCGATCACGAGCTCCGCCCAACGCACAAAGAGATGGAGGTGGTAGTGCGTCCTTAGCTTTGAACCTGGGACCTTGAGTCTGCATCGTCTGCTTCCGATCTGAGTGCACGCAGATATGAGGCACCGGAGTTTATGGCTTAGTCAATTTTTGAATGATTTCGTCGACATCGTAAACGCAACCACCCCATGTTCCACCGCCCGCTTGTTGTAACGCGGCCCATAGTCGCGTGTCTTCTGGCATATTTGGATCAACGCAGAGGTCGGGATGGGGTGACCGACTGGCCAGTACTTGCTCAGCGGTTTGGTCAGCTTCTGAATCACCAAGGATAAGATTGACGTGTCCTTCGAGTGTCCGGCAATCAACGACGATGTCGATCACGTCACCATCACGCACTTTGGCGATGGGACCGCCAGCTAACGCTTCAGGCCCAACGTGGCCAATGCAGGCTCCCGTGCTGACACCCGAGAATCTTGCGTCCGTGATCAAGGCGACATCTTTACCAAAAGATAGATACTTCAGTGCGGATGTAATCTGATACGTTTCCTCCATGCCACAACCAATCGGCCCTCGGCCAATCAAGACAATCACGTCGCCAGCCTTGATGTTGTTTTCAGTTTGTCCCTTGATTGCTTTGATGGCATCTGGCTCTGAAGTGAATACACGTGCGGGACCGCGTTTTCGATAAACACCCTTTGCATCCAGTACGGTGGGATCAATGGATGTTGCTTTGATGACTGAGCCTTCCGGGCAAAGGTTGCCTTCCGGAAAGCATACGGTACTGGTGAGTCCGATTTTTCTTGCACGTGCGGGAGGAATGATGACGTCATCTGGTTCGACGCCATCAGCCGCCCGTAAATGCTCTCGACAGATTTGTCGTCGTTCACAACTTTCCCATTGATCCAGCAATTCGTTCCATGTCATTCCGCTTACGGTTTTCGCGTTTGCCTTAAGTAAACCAAGTTCTCGAAGGTGCCATGCCACTTCCGGGACTCCACCGGCAAGAAACAATCGAACGGTCGGATGGCCTGTTGGGCCATTGGGAAGGCAGTCGACGAACCGGGGAACCAACTGGTTGATATCGCGAAATGCTGCTGCGTCTGGTCTCTGGATTCCTGCTGCGGCCGCAATGGCGGGGATGTGTAGCAGAAGATTCGTGCTCCCTCCAACTGCAGCATGGATCAGCATCGCATTGTAGATCGCATCTGCCGTCAGGATATCTTGGAGGGTTTCCTTGCGGTCAACCATTCCACGAGCCGCATCAGCCGAGTCTCGTGCAAGTTGCATCCAGATAGGTTGTCCACTTGGAGCGAGTGCTGCGTGTGGTACCGTCATTCCCATTGCTTCAGCAACGACTTGGCTGGTTGCTGCGGTTCCAAGGAATTGGCAACCGCCGCCGGGTGTTCCACAAGCTCGGCAACCTTCCACGGATGCTTCTTCCAGTGACATTTCACCACGACTGTATCGGGCGCCGATGGTTTGTACTTTACCGGCGTCTTCACCGGTTGTGGGAGGTAAAGTGACGCCACCGGGAACAAGCACGCTTGGTGACGTGCTGCAGCCTGCAAGGGCCATCATCATGGCCGGCAGTCCTTTGTCACAGGTGGCGATGCCGATGATACCTTTGCGTTGTGGAAGTGATCGAATTAGCCGACGCATGACAATGGCTGCATCGTTGCGATACGGCAGCGAGTCGAACATTCCGTGGGTCCCCTGGCTTCGACCATCGCAGGGATCACTTACGAAGGCTGCAAACGGGACTCCATCGTGCTGCGTCAGTTGTTCTGCTGCAGCCTGTACGAGTAAGCCAACTTCCCAGTGGCCGGTGTGGTATCCCAACGCTACGGGTGATCCGTCCGGGTTGCGTACGCCACCTTGGGTGCTGAGAATCAGGTATTGATCACCTAAGACGCGGCGGGGGTCAAACCCCATCCCAACACTTTGGGTTAGGCCAAAAATATCGCCACTACTCCAGTGGCGGAGTATCTCATCACTCAGTGGCAGTTTTCCGGTTGGGCCGGGCGCGTGAGTATTAAGTGTTTCTACATTCGGCACTGAGAAGAAATTTTGCATGGATGCAACAGCTTTCGCAGACCCACGACAAAGTCGTGCGTTGGGGACTTAAGGGCATGGTGGATTTCCGTCTGAAATACGACAGTTCCCCAAAGTCTATCAACCGCGTCCAGCAAGTACCAACGGATCCGGGGGTTGATTGAGGTTCAACGACGTCGCTTGACTTTCCGATGCATCGGATTCAGGCGTTTTTTGGCTGGCGCTTCCGGGGCCTCCGGCTCTGGGGCCTTTCGTGGCACGGGAACCGCCTCGAATCCTTCGATGGAATCGCGTTTGAGTTCTTTGTTGATCCGTTGCTCGATACTTGTCAGTACTTCACCTTCACCAGGAACAACAAATGTGAAAGCGATTCCTTCGCGTCCCATGCGTCCTGTCCTTCCCACGCGGTGAACGTAGTCATCGCAATCCTGGGGGACGTCGTAGTTGATGATGTGCGAGATCGTGCTGATGTCGATGCCACGTCCAACCACGTCAGTGGCAAATAGAATTTTAAGTTTTCGGTCCCGCAAACTTTGTAAGACTCGGTCCCGTTCGCGTTGCTGCATGTCGCCATGCATGCTGCCGCAATTATCGTGTGTGTGACTGAAGTGTCGGTAAAGGCGGTCGGTACCACGCTTGGTTCGACAGAACACAATTGCTTGTTCAGGGTTCTCTCGCTTCAATAAATGATCCAAGAGAGTTGATTTTCGGTCATGGGCAACCGTGAAGTACCGCTGTTCAATTGTCTCAACTGCCATCTCGTCTTTGCAGCAATCAATGACACTGGGTTTCTCCATGTAGGACTCTGCCAGGCGTCGCACGGTTGGCGGCAGTGTTGCCGACAGTAAGAGGGTTTGCCGGTCACGTGGACACTTCCGCAGAATTCGCTCAATTTGTGGACGAAAACCGATGTCTAACATGCGGTCGGCTTCATCCAGAACGACACACCAAACGCTGTTGGTTCTGAGTGATTTGCGCTGTAGGTGATCGTGCAAACGTCCCGGCGTGCCGACAACGATCTGCACGCCATTCTCGAGTTGTCGTAGCTGGCCATTGATATTCTTGCCACCAGCTAGCACGGCAACCTCGGTGTCGACACCCCATGCCAACCGCTGCGTTTCCCTGCCGACTTGGTCAGCCAACTCGCGGGTAGGGACAACAATAATCGCCTGGGGATCTCTGCAATCGTCTAAAGAATCGAGCTGTTCAAGGATTGGAATCGCAAAAGCAGCTGTTTTCCCTGTGCCTGTTCGGGCCTGCCCAATTACGTCCTCACCCTCCATTGCGAGCGGGATCAATTGAGCTTGAATGGGCGATGGAGTACTGAATTCCGCCTTTTTTAACGCCCGGCGCATCACCGGTGAAAGATCGAGTTCGTCAAATGACTCGACAGTATTTTCGGATGCACTCGTAGTTTCGGCTGTTTGATTCATGCAGGCAGTGTAGCGTTCTGCCCTGATTTGCACTACGCGGAATTAATATAGGCATTTCGGTTGGTCAATCTGATCCCGCTCGGAGAATCCCATCTAGTGTCTTGTCCCTGTCTCGATTGGGCTTCAGGAGGGCCTCGGAAATCTGACAAGATCCACGGACATTTGCCTGAGTCCCCAACATCTGGCCAATTTCATGGCATCCCCGAAGCAGCGATGTGACTTGTCGAAATCAACGGTCAGCCTTGTCGAAATCAACGGTCAGCCTTGTCGAAATCAACGGTCAGCAAGGAGGGTTTGCAAGAACACAATTCGTGGTACGCGGCGTTCGGCTGTTGTTTGACAAAAATCTGGAGGCTAAAATCTCAGGCGTCGGGGGTTTTTGCCCCGTTCCACGAAATCACCT
>CAXGRW010000505.1:0-4328 GCA_964012125.1 uncultured Rhodopirellula sp. | reverse complement strand
GGGCAGCTCATTCCCACTAACCCGGTTTAATTGCAGAAGCGTCGGCGCAATTCGGCTATGATAATGCCGGGTACTTTTCCTTTTGCTCGTCTAATTAACGGTGTTCAACGGTCGGTTTCTGTATGCACAGATGATCCCGAGCGATTGATATGACATCTCGGAGAGACTGATGATGCCAGCGTTCAGCCAACAGCTTGCTTTCGTTCCACTTGCGCAGGGAAATGACGCAGTCGACGGACTCGCAAGTACAGCAATTTTCGGTGGGATCGCGGCACTTGCGTTCTTTGCTGTGCTCGGGGCAGTGCTAGGCTTAGTTACGCTTGCGGGCATCTGGACGACCTTTAACAAGGCTGGAATTGCTGGCTGGAAGTCGCTGATCCCGATTTACAACCAAGTGTTGCTGCTGCGAATTGCTAACAAGCCAACTTGGTGGCTGGTACTCTTTTTTGTCCCTTTTGTGAATTTTGCTGTAGTCATCTTGGTCTCGATCAACGTCGCAAAGCGTTTTGGTCGGGGGCCCGGATTTGGGCTCGGTTTGGGGTGTTTGCCGTTTGTCTTCTACCCAATTCTTGGATTGGGTGGTTCACAATTTGACGATGCGTTGATGATTGCGGCAGATGAACCAGACGCGATGGGATCCGAGGCTGAAGCATTAGAGATTGCAGAAGGTTTTGAGGGAGAAGAGCTCGAGGACGAGGACGGGCTCGAAGACAACGTTGACGAGGCCGATTTGCAGCGCAATTTCCTTGTTTTTCAGGCAACACCCGCATGGTTGGTGAGCACGCTGGTTCACGTGATCATTCTCTTGATTCTAGGCTTGGTAACGATCGCTGATCCCACGCAAATTGTGAATGTGCTGTCCGCCAGCAGTTCGACAGATGATGGACCAGAGATGGAAGAATTTGCGATTGAGCAAATTGATGATAGTGATCTTTCAGAGATGGAGGAGGACTCGGAACCAGTCGATGTCGCGGAAGTCATGGAGATCACTGAACCAGTTGAGGTGGAGCCCATGGAGGTCGCCGCTGTTGAACTGGATGTGGCGGACCTGCAGTCCGATATGGCTCCCACTGCTGCATCACTTCAAACCTTGGCGTCCATGACTGCCCAGCCAATGGGCAGTCGTAGTTCCGATATGAAAAAGAAGATGCTTCGTGACTACGGTGGAACACCCTCGAGCGAAGCAGCCGTAACAGAGGCATTGAAGTGGTTCTCACGCCACCAAATGCCGAACGGTGGTTGGACTTTTCAGCATGATCTTGTTTGCAAAGGCCGCTGCAAGGACGGCTGTGATGCGAGTTATAACAAATCTTATAACGCTGCGACGGCGATGGCTTTACTGCCATTCCTCGGAGCTGGGCAAACGCAACTTAGCGGAGAGTTCAGGCAGAATGTCAAGCTCGGTCTGTTCTTCCTGATGAAGAACGGGAAGCAAGGAAAGAAAAACGGTCTGCCCGTTTTGGATCTGAGGGACGGAAAAGGCAACATGTACTCACATGGACTAGCCGCCATCGCTCTTTGCGAAGCTTACGCGATGACGGAAGATCGAGCCTTGCTGCCGTACGCCCAAGCGTCATTGAACTTTATCATTACCGCTCAATGTAGCGATGGGGGATGGCGATACTCACCAAATGGGACAGGTGGCGGTGACACCTCTGTGGTCGGATGGCAGCTGATGGCTCTCAAAAGCGGTTACATGGGGCACCTCGCAGTACCGCCTCACACAATTCAAGGTTCCATGCTGTTTCTGGACAAGGTTCAGTCAAACGGCGGAGCAGTTTACGGATACACCGGACCGGTACCCAAGTTCCGTCCAGCGACCAGTGCTGTCGGATTGCTGTGTCGAATGTACACCGGGTGGGATAAGAAACATCCGGGAATCATTGCCGGGGTCAAAGAGCTCAGTAAGCATGGGGTCAGCAAGAATGATTTCTACTACAACTATTACGCTGCTCAGGTTTTGAGGCAGTATGGTGGTGTCGAATGGGATAAGTTCAATGTCGAGATGCGTGACTATCTGGTTGCATCTCAGGCCCAGGAAGGCGGCGCGAAGGGCAGTTGGTACGTGAAGGGTGGACACACCTCGAATGCTGGCCGGCTTTGCATTACTTCCTTCGCAACGATGATGTTGGAGGTCTACTACCGCCACATGCCGTTGTATGCAGAAGCTGCTGGTGAAGAGGACTTCCCTCTCTAAGCGTATCGCTGAAGGTCACTCGGCGAGTGTGATGCAGATCTGCCCATGGCTGTTCTCTTGAAGGCATCTGTTTGCTTTTTATCGGACCGGTTGCCCGCAGCGAAGCGCGACGCGGTATTGCCGGTGTGTCGTGGGGGCGCAGTTCCGGCGTTTTGGCAAAATGTTGGATGTGCCCGTTAGCTCAACCGCTACCTCCGGATTCACTGGTCTTCGATCCCGGCCGCACTGCGTTTGCGTGAGGCAGTTGGGCTGCCGGCTCGCCGTTTGGCAGTGTCGCCTGTGCGTAGGAATATCGGTAGCGGATGCTTTTTTCGGTGATCCGAAGTCGATCGGTGCAGTGCGAATTTGGAAAATGGTACCGCGGCACCTATCTCTTTCACTGATGCCGAGGCTGATTCGTTAAGTTCTCCGCCATCCTTCGGCGGAGAATTTATATGGGATGACAGGCAAAACATGAGTTTGGGTGGGAATCCCCAGCATGCAGTCTTCATCGCCCCCCAATCTTCTCAAGAGACGATCAACCGCCGAAAACCAGGCGGTCAGATGAGCAATTTCTTCTGAATTCTCGATACATCGGTAAGCTTTGATCGTGTTCACGGGAATGATGTCCTGATTGCTGGTCGGTCACGCTTACTATCCAGTCAGCTTGTTCATTGCTGAATTGCAGACCCGATCTTGCTCAGGTGATGAATTTTGGCGTCCACGATCACAGAAGCGATTTTATAAAACTGGAATCACTAGTGACTCCAGTTCTGGGCAACGGTGGTTAAATACTAAACGTGCAGGAGTGTCACTTTTTGAATCTGCAACTTGATACGAGCTGCCGAGAAGGTCAGGTGACGAATTGCCAAAGTCCGTTCAGCTCAGCTGGGTAGCAAAACGCAATCGGCTTGCTTTTAGCAGTTCTTTTGCTTGCCCTGTTTGTTGTTTCCTGGCAACTTTTCTCGAGTTGCGCCAAAGTCCGCAAGATTGTGGGCCCTGATCTACGTGGGAGCCAAGAAAATGGACCCACATCTGCATCCTTGCCTTTCGTACCTCGGGGAAAATAATGAGTGAATACACGATTGAAGATTTTGTAAACCAAAGCTGTCAGCAAGATCGAGGTGAGGGAGTCTTTGAGTTGGAGACCCCACGAATGCTGGAATTGAATCTCGACGGTTCGATTTGGACAAAAATGGGGGCGATGGTTTCCTATCGGGGCGATGTTCGATTCACTCGTGAGGGAATCATGGATCGCGGCGTTGGAAATCTGCTTAAAAAAGCGGTGTCGGGTGAGGGGGCACGGCTGACCAAGGCAGAGGGAAGGGGGCAGGTGTATCTCGCGGATGCCGGAAAGAAAATTACAATCATACGTTTGCAGGGAGAGTCCATTTCTATCAACGGCAGCGATCTGTTGGCGTTTGAGCCATCGATACAGTTCGACATCAAAATGTTGAAAAAGGTATCGGGAATGCTGAGTGGCGGTTTATTCAATGTACGCCTCGCGGGTTCAGGGATGGTAGCGTTTACAACGCACCATGATCCCGTCACTCTGTTGGTTACGCCGGGCAACCCCGTGATCACCGACCCCAACGCGACCGTGGCTTGGTCAGGAAATTTGGAGCCAAAAATCCGAACGGACATCTCGTTCAAAACTTTTCTAGGCCGCGGTAGTGGAGAGTCGATTCAGACTGAATTCAATGGGAATGGTTTTGTCGTCATCCAGCCCTATGAGGAAGTTACGTTCCAAGCGAGTTGATGAACGAGCGTGAGCAGTGATCGGCAGTTGCGACTTTTGTTGTGCGACTGCGTGTTGTGTTTTCGGACGTGCAACGATGTTCGCGGAGGCCCCGGTCCCAGCGTTTTCGTGATGCCAGCGTTGCGTTTGAATTCTTCGATATTGAAGGAGTCAGCTGGAACGCAAATTCCTGGAGCGCGCACGAAAAAACCCGCTTTGGCTGGCGACAGTCCAAAGCGGGCATTCGTTGATTGTTTGGTGATGAATTGGGCCCGAAGGCTTGTTTTCTGTTGAGCGAGTGCGAGAGTCGCTTCCACGGATTCAGTCGGTTCAGTCACCCGAACCAACCATATTCTAAGAATCCTTAGAAAGGAGGTGATCCAGCCGCAGGTTCCCCTACGGCTACCTTGTTAC
>CAXGRW010000504.1:0-4344 GCA_964012125.1 uncultured Rhodopirellula sp. | reverse complement strand
GGGATTCGCGCGATTGCGACAGGAGGCTTTACCGCTGGCTTCAGAGCAGAAGCACCCGGTGTGGTCAAAGTTCAGACCTTTGAAGTGGATGCCGAGCGTGCGCGACAAGTGATCTCGGAAATTAGAGAACTGCCTGACGATATGATCGCAACCGAATCACGCAACACCGAATAGCTTTATCCAGACGAACCAAACGGAGCCCCAAAGGCAACCGCCCTGCCGGGGGTTTCCGACAGGCTTGAATCATCTGGAATCCAGCCGACGTCACGTGCTACCCGCACATGAATTCAGACAGCATCAATTGCCGGTCCAGTAGCGATAAGCTCGCATCGTTTGCCGCGCCGCCTCGTGCTGATCGGGATACGGAAACGCCTCGGCACAAAGGTAACCTTGGTAATTGATCTGCCTCAAGGCATCGATGATTGGGCCGTACTGCATATGCCCAAGCCCGACAGGTCGACGATTGCTATCGACAAAGTGAATGTGCCCGACCCATTTCCCACCTTGCAATAAGGCTTGGGCGATATCGGCCTCTTCGATATTCATGTGGAACAGATCGCATAACAGACGCACATTGTCAGTGGAAAGCGATTCCAACATACCAACACCATCTTCGACGGTGCAGCATTGGCGTGTTTCATAGCGATTCAACGGCTCGTAGATCAGCGGCACATCATATTGTGCGGCATGAGCACCACCATCTTCCAATGCCTCACACAAGTAGCCTCTGGCAGTATCAGAATCGCCTGTGTGCCCACTTGGACCTTGCATTGAACCGATGATTGCAGCGGCGCCGAATTGTCCAGCACAATCGATAATACTTCGCACGAATGCGCGAGCTTGTTCTCTTTTCGCAGCATCTGGATCAGCCAATTGCAATCGATGCTTCACCCAGCCAGCCCCAGTGCCAAGAGCAGCCAACTTCAAATTGGCTGAAGCAAGCATCGAACGCAGCGCGTCCGCATCGATTGCTTCCGGCCCCGGCGCGAAAATCTCAACCGCGTCGTAACCCAGTTCCGCAGCAAAAGCAATCGATTTTTCAAGCCCATCCCAAAGCACGAATGGACCGCCACGAGCTTCCTCGACGAGACTGATAGTGATGCAAGATTTCATGGTGATTCCCGGTATCTGAAAAGTAAATCGAACTGAAATGATTACATGCCGACATCGTTTCGATTCCCAACGAGTCAGCCACTGAAAATGAGCTGCCTTCAGTCTTGACCGCTGGACCCCATCGAGCCTTTTGCTGTCGAGAACGGCTCAATGACATTACTCGGCGGCTAGATTCTGAATGCACTTTGCCCTGAACCAATCCACTTACTGATTGTCATCAACACAAATGAATGCACTCAACCGTCGTTATTCTCGGGTCTTCCTTCGGCATAAACCCAATTGTGAATTGGTTTGAGGATTTCTTTGACATCGGCAACAAGTTCTTCATCCATCGGCTCCTCAAGCCAATCACACCATTGCGAAACACGCTGGGGATTCGCAGAACCTGTGACACAACTGGCAAACTCCGGATTGGCGACTGAATACTGCAGCGCCAGCTTGGCGAT
The DNA here is from genome assembly GCA_964012125.1 of uncultured Rhodopirellula sp. Classification (GTDB taxonomy): domain Bacteria; phylum Planctomycetota; class Planctomycetia; order Pirellulales; family Pirellulaceae; genus Rubripirellula. The sequence continues at coordinate 2,785 of CAXGRW010000504.1, read as the reverse complement.
GTCACTACCCCGGTCAGAACAATAGTTCGCCGCTTTGGCAGCTACCTCCCGTACCTCTGGAGTCGCTTTGTGCCACTCAGGAAGTGCTGCACTGGTTAACAGTCGTGCAGAAAATGGAGCTGCATTGATGAGACCTACATTTTTCTCTCGGCAGGGTTCGACAAGAGATAGTGCCATGTCGTTCTGAAGCGTGTAATGATTGTAAGAAAGGACAACATCAAGATCGGCACACTCCAACATCTTAGTGAAAATCTTCATTGGATATCCACTAACCCCGATGAAACGCACCTTGCCTTTCTCTACCTGCTTCCTGAGTGCAGGAATCGTTTCTTCAACAATCTGATCAAGCTCAACAAATTCAATATCGTGACAAAACACGATGTCCAAATGATCGACACGCATCCGCTCCAACGATATGTCGATACTTTCAGCCACACGTCGAGCACTAAAGTCAAAATGCTGTGGTGCGTATCGCCCCAACTTCGTACTCAGAATATAGGAGTCTCTCGGAATTTCAGGTAACACCTGCCCCAGCATGACCTCACTCATGCCTCGCCCATAATAGGCAGCCGTGTCGATGTAGTTCATGCCCCGATCCAACGCCACTTTCACACATTGCAATGCTTCGCCAACGTCGATGCGACGAAACTCTGCACCAATGGACGAAGCGCCGAACGAAAGCACGGAAAGGTCAAGGCCAGTATCGGCCAGAGGTCGGGTTTCCATAGTCAATCAGAAGCAAAATTGAACGAGGCATTAACAGGAACACACTTGTTCCCAGAGTGGGACTGCAAGCTTAGCAGAAATCAACCACCATACACCCCGACCTCTCCTTTCCAGTCACCATCATCGGAACGATTTTCACCCTGTCGTGGTTGATTCCAAATCAGAACGATCAGCCAATGGTCACAAAACCGCACTTCCCAAAACCATGTAAAACTAGCTGCGAATCAGCTATCATGTAATTGAATCCAACCAAGGGTGTCAAAACACTTCCCGCCACACAGTTTCCCACCACACTACTAAGACGTTCCTCACGGCTACCCTCGGGATCCTGCCCCCCCCGACGCCTGCAAGTAACGCGACGCAGTTACGAAGGCCAACATTCTCCGATGCTCATGTTTTCAATGCCTGCACCTGAATTCCGGATTCCAGCATACTTGGACCTGAATCTCAGCCTGACATTGACTGCATCGGAGGCTGCCCATGTTACAATGGACGATTGTCCCCACTAGATACACTTTCCCCAAACCACATTCAGATCACGAGCCACTCCCGATGCAGATCATACCTTTTTGGCGATCGACTCTTCTGCTGATTATGGTCAGTACACTGGTGCAACTGCCAAAGCTGAGCGCCGACCAACCGGAACTGGCAAATACTCTGCTGCAGCGGTCAGGATTCACCGGAGGTTTCATCGTCGAATTGGGTAGCACTTCGGGCGATCTTGCAAAAGAGCTTCGCCAAAATGAGGCGACACAGATTCACGGCCTTGTCCGCAAACCTGAAACGCTTTCAGCCATTCGCAAGAGTGTTCGAGAATCGAGCCAATACGGCGACATCGCATTTGATAACTTCGCCGGAAGCGTGCTCCCGTACACCGACAACCTGGTCAATCTGTTGATCACCGAAGACCTCGGGGATGTACCAATGGACGAAGTGTTGCGGGTCCTCGTTCCCAAGGGTGTTGCCATGATCAAATCTGGCGACAAGTGGGAAAGGACCGTCAAACCGCGTCCTGAGGACATCGACGAGTGGTCACATTATCTACATGACGCAACGGGCAACTCAGTCGCCCACGATGATCAGGTCGCCCCGCCCCGACACCTTCAGTGGGTGGGGAGCCCTCGTTGGTCACGCCACCATGACCGAATGGCAAGCATGAGTGCATTGGTGTCCACCGGCGGACGCATGTTCTACATCATGGATGAAGGCAGTCGCATTTCCATTCAGTTGCCTCCCAAGTGGAAGCTCATTGCCCGTGATGCGTTCAATGGCTCTGTGCTGTGGAAGCGTGACATTGAAAATTGGCAAACCCACTTGTGGCCGCTGAAGAGCGGGCCAACCCAGTTATCGCGGCGACTCGTTTCTTCCGAAGATACGGTTTTCACAACACTCGGTTACAACGCCCCCGTAACGGCGATTAATGCTGCGGATGGAAAAACAATTCGTGAATATGAAGGGAGCGATGCAACCGAAGAAATCATACACACCAACGGGATGCTATTCCTTGTGGTCCGAAAAGGTGAGGCTGAACTTCAGAACTATGTTCCACTGAATGGTCGCGTGGGTGACCAGGCAAAAGTTCGTTCCCTGTTTTGGAATGAAGAACCCCGTATCGTGATGGCATTTGATGCGGAATCAGGCGAGCAACTTTGGGCGCGTCGCACGCAGATTTCACCTCTGACTTTAGCCGCGAATGGGTCACAGCTGTACTTTCATGATGGGGAACGCGTGGTCGCTTTGAATCAGAAAAGCGGAGAACCGGCGTGGCAGACAGATCCATTAACGAGACGTCAATCATTCACGTTCAACTTTGGACCACGGTTGGTTTTGCATGATGACGTTGTGCTGTACGCCGGTGGTGATGGCAACCTATCAAGCTTTGATGCCAAGAGCGGTGAAAAACTGTGGGGATCGAGTTTTCCAAATAGTGGTTACCAATCTCCCCAAGACCTGATGGTTGTCAACGGTTTGGTTTGGCTGGCACCACTGACATCTGGAAAAGATTCGGGAGTCTACACGGGACGGAATCCGCGGACCGGCAAAGTCGAAAAAGAGTTTG
>CAXGRW010000503.1:0-4354 GCA_964012125.1 uncultured Rhodopirellula sp. | reverse complement strand
GCCTCTGCTGCTACAAGCTCCGCCGAGTAGCCATTCAACAACCCCACCTCTGTTCCATTTCGGACAAAGTTTTCAGGGTTACGGTGATTCGGGAGAGCATTATTCTGAGTTGCAAACCAGTGATCAAATCCATGGTCATTGGGTTGTGGTTGCCCTGGTAAATTAAAACGCCCATTCAGATGCCACTTTCCCACGTGACAGGTTTCATAGCCCGAGTCACGCAACAGGGTCGCGATGGTAACCTCTGTTTTCTTGACGTGCATGGGTGAAAACATGGGAATCCAATTGTAGATCCCGAGTCGGAACGGTGTCCGACCAGTCATCAGCCCAGCGCGTGACGGCGAACAATTTGGATGAGCCGCGTAACAACTCGTCAATCTCACTCCCTGCGTGGCAAACTGATCGATACGTGGCGATAGAATCGACTCATTCCCGTAGCACCGCAGATCACCAAAGCCCAAGTCGTCTGCGAGCACCACAATGATGTTCGGACGCGCCGCGTACGTAGCGGTGAGTTGAAGCAAAACCATTAACAGCCAAGCGATAATTCGCATCAGAGCATTCCTGTGTTGGTGAAGCAAAAGAATCACGACAGCAGCCTCATCACCCGCATTTCAGCAGCCATCCGAACTGCGAGCCACCCTGAACGATTACGATGACGAACACTAATCAGCTTGATGTTCGACCGCGCCAGGCTACCTGCCGTCCTGCAAGATGGCTAAAAAATGCGATCCACTGCAGAATAACAAACAGCAGCGTGGCAGGTGCGTGACAGAACACCCCCAGCCAAGATTGAGATAGTCGCATGGCGGCAAGCAGTCGCGGAAAATGCCCCGCAAGCACAGCTAACCCTGCGACAATAGCTGCAACACTGTCACCCACCGCCAAGCTCAGTGCGACCAGCACAACGGGAAGCACACCGCCACCGATCAACAGGATCGTAAATGGAAGAATCAATTTTGGACCTGCCAACCCTTCCGTGGCATTTTTCAGTACCCCTCGAATCACTTCCTTTGCAGAGTGATACATCCGACAATCTGCCAATTCACGCCCATCGTAGACATCGGTCATCAGACCTGCCTCACGGTAGGCCCTTGGTAGCTTAACCCCATCGTGCCGTGATCCGCAGATCGTTGCGTGCGTGCCGGCTTGACGATACGCGTCCTGCTTTGTCATGAACAACTGCCCGCATCCGGCAGCAAGCGATGGACTGGAATCCGTCCGCATTCGGTGCAAGGGGCAAAACCCAAGCAAGACATAATGCATCAGCGGAATGATCCATTTCTCAAGAATGGTCTCCGTTTCCTGATGGGGAAACACACTCAACAAACCCACCCCGATCGAATCGTAGCAAGTCACTAGTCGCTGCAAAGCATCCGATTTAAGTCGCACGTCCGCGTCAATGAACACAAGCGTCGAGTATTTTGCCGCTTCTGATAACTGTTTGCACCCAAACTGCTTACCGTTCCATCCCTCAGGTAATTCATCTCCCATCAGGTAACGAACTCGCGAATCCGCTTCGGCGATTTCCTGCACGATCTGAGCAGTCTTGTCGGTAGAGTGATCATCCAGAACAAGGACTTCCACATCCACACCCTGACTCAGTAAGGCAGCGTTCACGCTTTTGGCGATGCCATCTTGTTCATCGCGAGCAGGAACCAATACTGACACACCGCCACAACCGCCAGTATCCGTCTGCAAATCGCTGCTATCTGCAACATCCGAATTCTGATTACCTGATGGAACGGGAAACAAAAACGCCGGCAGATTTTTCGCAAACATGATTGCAGGCAAGCAGGCAATTACCAGTGACACGATCGCCAGACTGAGCATCATTGGAATTGCTCTCCATGCTTGTTCCGAAACTTCTTCCCGGAGAAAACTGAACGAACCCGTCGGAACGAGTCATAAAAAACCCCTGCCCCTGCTTTCCCAAGCAGCAGATCATCGAAAGGATCCGAGCGACGCGCAATGGCGAGTTCGGCAAGCTTAGCTTGCGTCCCCCTCAGTTCTGCCGACAGCATTTCCTGCCATTCATGCTTCGAGGAACTTGCACGATCGGCTAATTGGACTGGCTGCCCAAACACGGCAAGGCAGACAGGTAGCCGCTCATCCCAGAACGTATATTCCAAGGCCAGCGGAACGGCCCACCCACGGCTTAGCCTGGTACACATATGAGCCAAGCCTGGCATCAATTCGGCCTCATGATCGCGGGCGTCCGAAAATCGTCCCTCAGGAGTTATCCAGATCGCAGTTTGCCCCCCATCAAGAATTGCAGTGGTCTGCTTCAGAAATGCGGCAGCTCCACTGGTCGTGTTCATCTGTACGCCATAGAAGCCCAACTTTCCGAATACGGAATATTGCTCCAACGCTGCCGCATCAATCGGTGCGTAAAACTGACGCGATGGAAACAAGCTGCGGTTCAAGAAATGAGCGATCAATGGATCCCACCACGACGGATGGTTTCCATAAATCAAAAGAGGTTCATCAGCCTCAAATTCAAGTGACTCACGGCACTGACTTTCCACAGCCACTGCATGAAAGTGCCGTTTAAGAAACGGTCGCAGAAAGCGATGAAATCCGTTCTGAAACCATGCTGGGACTACAGGGGCCGTTACTTCAGACATGTCGTTTGAATGGAGCTCCGAATTAAAAAAACACCAACAGCATGCCCCAGCCTTTCCAGGCTTGCCGCAGCAGATTGGGGGAGCACTGGGCGTTAGTGTCGCTGTTGAAAGGCCTACCTACAACAGGCCATCAGTTTTCAACAAATTCAACATTTTCTTGACAACGGCGGGGTGAGCTTCTGCGATGTCATTTTTCTCGCCAATGTCGACACGTAAGTCATAAAGTCGCCAATCATCACCACCTTCACCTGCTGTCTTTTGCTTCTCGGAGCCAGCAGCTTTCTTTCTATTTTTTGGCGTGCGATAGTTCACCAACTTCCAGTTCCCCATTCTCATACCCACCGATGTCGCACCTTCCTGGCTCGCCCAATACAGGTACTCGTGCTTGCGTTGTTCAGAGGCAGATCCCTTCAACGTCGGCAGATAAGAAATTCCATCGCATCCTCGTTCGGCATCAACTGCAAACGAAGTTGGCTCGGAAAGTTCTGCGATTTCACAAGCAGTTGGCATGAAATCCCAAAATGCCGAGGGGTGAGCCGAAACGGCACCAGCTTTTATCTTCCCGGGCCAACGCACCAACAACGGAACACGAATGCCGCCATCATGCATTGAGCGTTTGTATCCGGTCAGTGCACCATTGGAATCAAAAAACTCATGCTGGTGCCCGCCCTCCTGATGTGGACCGTTATCAGAAGTGAAGAACACTGCCGTATCATCATCAATTCCCAATTCTTTCAGCAATTCGAAAATACGCCCCACATCGCCGTCCATCCGTGTGACCATCGCAGCAAAACCCTTTTCTGGGTTAGGCCAGTCTCGGGTGGCGTATTGCCCATACTCCGGAACCTCCATGCCGTCCCCATGAACACGCCCAGCCTCGTTGTTGGCATGGGGGATCGTCCAATGAACGTGCAGCAAAAATGGTTCCTCGTGATTTTTCTTGATGAACTGCAATGCAGCATCGGTCATCTTGTCATGCGAATAAGTGGTCTTCACTGACGACACACGTTTACGACCGTTGGGAAAATCACCGAGCACGTTCCCGGGCATGACCACCTGCTTACGGTTCTCCCATAAAAATGGCGGATAAAAATTATGCGCATTACCCTGATTCAAATACCCGAACCAATAATCGAAACCGTTGTTGTTCGGATGCCCAGCATTGTTGATCTCGCTTGGTTCATCCACATTACCAAGTGCCCATTTCCCGACACCACCAGTCACATAACCAGCTTTCTTGAGTCGCTGGGCAACTGTCTGCTCCATGCCAGTCAATGAACGAGGGCGATTACCCGTCAAGCCAGTGTGACCGACATGCTGCCCCGTCCAAAGGACCAACCGAGAGGGCCGACAAACCGTGTGTCCCGAATAGTGATCGGTAAAACGGATGCCCTCGGCCGCCATCTGATCCAGATTCGGCGTCTGCACGACTTTCTGCCCGTAACACCCCAAATCACCGTAACCCAGATCATCAGTCATGATGTAGATGATGTTCGGACGACGTTCCCCATCAGCGGCAGCAGAATGATTCGTCGCTGACGACACCAACAGCAATGCCAGACATACACCAATGCGTTTTCTCCATTGGCAGCTAGCTGACGAAACCTTCGGTCGTGTTATCTGGTTGCAATTCATCGCGTCTTGGATTTCCTTGATTCACTTGCGGCCCTCTCAGCTACAAATTTTTCAGCTGAGACATCCTCATGATAATCGATTTAGGCCCCAAA
>CAXGRW010000502.1:0-4369 GCA_964012125.1 uncultured Rhodopirellula sp. | reverse complement strand
CATTCATTCGCTGATAGCTGACCCACTCCGGAGCTGGAATCGCAGATCAGATCAAAGTGAGCATCACGGTCACACAGGCTGAGAACACGAGGATTCCACAAGCGTCCAAAGAAAAATCGGCACAAACATCACATGTCTGTGCCGATTCGTGGACAAACGAGCTGCTGAAAAAAGTGCAGCGCTGCTCTGCTGGCAATTAGCCAGTCGCAAATTTCTAGCCTTGGGCTTTCGCCTTGGTGCGTGCTTCGCGAAGTCCGCGACTGAGGATATCACGCAGCATTGGCGAAAAATCCTCGTACTTGGACTGGTCAGGCGCACCATTACTGAACTGATAAATCGCGTCACGTGGTTTGACCCCGAGAGCGATCAGCGTGCTGCTGACCGTGCCATAGTCGCCGTTTCTGACCACCATGCTCGGACGCCCAGGCCCGACAGGAGCTCTGGCGAAAACTTTGCTGGCAACAGCAAGGAACTTGACGGGAGAATCGAGCGTTTGAAGTGTCAGCAGCCGTCTCGCCATCTGGACACGCTGGTCGTCAGGATCATTCAAATTGCGGGCGCCGATGATGTTCAGGCCGTCTCGAAGTTCAACAACTTCCTGACGCTCGTCGGCATGAATGGCGTATCCGTTCTTGGCGTCGGCAATCAAAATGTTGCAGCCGTCGTAGCGAGTCTTCGCAAATTCTGTTTCTGCCTTTTCCAAGGCACGGCTAGCCGACGTGCAGCGAAGCAAGTCTAAAGCTAGCAAACCGCGTGAGCGTTGCCCAAACAGCGGCGTTGCGGTTGCCCTATTGCAAAGGCCGACGAACAGGCCGTTTTGATTAACGCCCAACCAGGATCCGCCCGCTTTCTGATCAATGCCGCAAAGCACTCGGGGCTTGCCGGATTGAATCGACGGAGGCAGACTCGGCCGATCGACGTACTCCTCGCGGTTCGCTGCGACAAGGATGGGACTTTCGGGGACCAAGCGGTACTGAACAGCCAGTAGGCACATCTCGCAGCTTTCTATTTCAAAAGAACAGTGATTATCAAAATGCCGTGCCGAAGCGTGTGTGAAAAATTAAACCCGCACTTCAGGCAGGGCATAATGTATCTTCGCGACTGGCCGCCCCATACCCTCTGGTGGGGGGTTTGCTATGGAAATGCTTGCTTTCGCGGGGTTTTTGGTACCGATTAGAGGAGTCTGGGCAAGCTTTGAGCATCGTCGGGCCGATAATCGTGATTAGGGGCTGGTCTAAGTGCCCTAAGTTGCCAGAACCGCTAGGAAAAGTAAGACGCCCTCATGAGTGTTAATCCGAACACTAACTACACTCGCGCTGTCCTTTCGATCCAAACCCCCGTTTGCGTGACGCTGGCTCGCAAGAGTGTATCGTTGGAAAACATCGTGAATTTGGTTCCAGGGGCGATGCTGACGTTTGACGTGCATTGCGACGAACCGCTGACGCTGGAGGCTGGCGGATCACCGATCGCGACGGGTGAGACGGTGAAGATCGGTGACAAGTTTGGGATCCGAATTCGCAAAGTCTTTGCTCCTGTAGCGGACAGTGTGTAACTCGCTGAGGCAGTCTGCTTCGACAAGCTGCTGGTAAGCAGGACGATCAGCGGAGATTGCCAGGCGTGCCAAACACCGTCGCTGCCTCGCTACTGCCTCGCACAGGCCGCCAACTGCCTTGGGCAGACGACCACGCCAGCCACAACGACAGCATTCAGGTAGGCATTTAGCGATGCGGAGGCTTGGATCTGAATACGCGTGATTGGTGTGGTCAGCCAACGTCGCCGCCGCGGCACCCGAATGCCTTGTTGCCGAAGCACCAAACTGCGGGCATTGAACAAACGTCAACCGAGCTTACTATGACGGAGAAATATTGATCGTCGGCGGCTTATCGTTTGACACCGTGGATCACAATTCCCACACGTTGCCTCTTTGGAGTCACTGCGATGCTCAAACCAAATTACCCTTACTACTTGGGCGGAAAGGCTTTCGCCCCCAATCAAGATTTGGTCGTCACTGACAAATACACGGGCGAAGTTGCGACCCGTGTTGCGATCGCAGATGTCGAGGCCATCGATGCGGGCATTCAGGCAGCAGCCGACTCAAACGATGAGATGCGGCGAATGCCGCCTTACGCGCGTCAAGCGATCTTGCAGCATTGCGTGAAGCGATTCGAAGAGCGATTCGATGAACTGGCGATGTCTTTGTGCATTGAGGCGGGTAAACCGATCAATGATGCTCGTGGTGAAGTGACACGGCTGATTGATACTTTCCGCATTGCTGCAGAGGAATCGGTACGGATCAGCGGCGAGGTCATGAACCTTGAGATTTCCCCACGTGCCAAGGGTTATCGAGGGATGTTCCAGCGCGTACCCATTGGGCCTTGTTCGTTCATTTCGCCATTTAACTTTCCACTGAATTTGGCAGCCCACAAAATCGCCCCTGCATTGGCGGTGGGCTGCCCATTCGTTCTCAAGCCAGCAAGTCGCACGCCGATTGGTGCCTTGATGATCGGAGAGATTTTGGCAGAGACGGACATTCCATCCGGCGCATTTTCCATTTTACCTTGCAGTCGCGATGGAGCTGACCTGTTCACGACGGACGACCGTCTGAAGCTTCTCAGCTTTACCGGCTCACCCGAGGTGGGCTGGGACCTGAAGTCCAAAGCTGGCAAGAAACCCGTTGTGCTGGAACTCGGTGGCAATGCAGCCTGTATCGTCGACCACGACACAGACATAGAAGATGCTGTTGCGCGACTGGTGATAGGTGCTTTTTATCAGTCTGGCCAAAGTTGCATTGGAGTCCAACGCATCATGGTTCACGACAGCATTTACGACACATTGCGGGATAAGCTGGTCGCAGCTGCCGAACAGCTGGTTGCAGGGGACCCCAAGCAGGAGAGCACGTTCATTGGCCCCATGATTTCAGAATCTGAGGCGGAGCGTCTTGAGAACTGGATCAAGTCGGCGATTGACGCGGGAGGTCAACTTCTTTGCGGAGGTCAGCGGCAGGGTGCCATGCTCGAAGCGACCCTACTGGAGCAAGTCCCTGCAGAGGAACCGATTTGTGCTGGCGAGGCGTTTGGGCCAGTGGCAGTGCTAAGTCGCTTCCACTCCTTTGATCAGGCTCTGCGCGACGTCAATGACAGCGTGTTTGGCTTGCAGGCAGGCATTTTCACGCGTGACCTCTACAAGATGCAGCAGGCGTGGGATGAATTGGATGTCGGTGGCGTCGTGATTGGAGACATTCCATCTTGGAGAGTCGACAATATGCCTTATGGGGGCGTCAAAGACAGTGGCTTGGGCCGCGAGGGAATTCGCTTTGCCATGGAAGACATGAGCGAGATTCGGAACCTTGTGATCCGAACCCCCAACGCGTCCTGACAAGCATTTAAAACCCAGCCTGCGAGTTCAGCCACCCTGAGGAACGATGGCTGGGAATGATCCAGCAACAACACGACCAACGCGACCTGATCCAGCAGGCGTGTAGCGTGTTGTTGGCTGTTTTTTGCGTGCGGCGACAACACCTTATTAGCCGCGTTTTTCTCAGGCGATCGCCTTCAGCACTTTTGCAGCCGCATCAATCGTTTCATCAATCATTGCCTCGGTGTGCAAGCGACTAAAGAAAAGAGCTTCGAACTGGCTGCAAGGCATGTAAACCCCCTCATTGATCAGCCCCCAGAAGTAGCGCCCGAACGCTTCGCGATCACAACGATCTGCACCCTGCCAATCATGCACCGGATCTGGATTGAAGAACAGCGTGATCATACTTCCGACCTGCTGCACCTGATGTGGGATTCCTGCGGCAGTCGCCCCACGATCCAGGCCTGCCGCTAATTGCTTGGCCCGTTCTTCCAACTGTTCGTACGGAGGATCATCACGCAACAGTCGCAGCGTTGCACTGCCAGCGGCGACAGCGACCGGGTTCCCACTCAGGGTTCCGGCCTGAAAAACCTTTCCTGCTGGCAACACCTGATCCATGATGTCAGCTCGGCCGCCGTAGGCTCCCAGAGGCATCCCTCCACCCACAATTTTCCCGAGCGTGGTCATATCAGGCCGAATTCCATAACGTTCCTGAGCTCCGCCGAAAGCCAGTCGGAAACCGGTCATCACTTCATCAAAGATGAGGATCGCCCCATCTTTCTCGGTTTCACTTCTCAAGCATGCCATGAACTCGGGAGTCGCTGGGACACATCCCATATTGCCCACGACGGGCTCGAGGATAACCGCTGCAATCTGCCCCGGGTATTCGGCAAAAGCAGCGACAATCTCCTCGCAGTTGTTGTAGGACAGGACAATCGTGTCTTGGCCGGCGCCTGCCGTGACACCCGGTGAATCAGGTACGCCGAGCGTGGCAGCTGCACTGCCCGCAGCCACC
>CAXGRW010000501.1:0-4371 GCA_964012125.1 uncultured Rhodopirellula sp. | reverse complement strand
GAAACAGAAATACCGGGACTCCCAACCCAGCCTTGCCGGTACCGGAAGCGGTCGCCCCTAGCGACACCCTGAACCAATCAATACTGAAACCAAGCCGTACACCCAAATCCGTTCAAACGATCGCTCCAATGAACTACGAAATCGGCTCCGGCATCGACCTATCGCCTACACCTGTGCCGAGAAAACCTCTGCCCAAACAATAATTCATATCGCTTTCCGTAGGGCGGAGGCTCTACGAGGACTGCCCACTCGCGTCGGGAATGACAGTCCTCGTAAACGAACAGCTCGAGCATTGCCATTTGGCAACTCGAGCTTTTCGTCGTTTTCTAATCACCACTGCGGCAAGTCCGTCCGGCAGATGCCACGACTGCCTTTCTTCAAACAGGTTGGTGAGAACGGCTACCTGAGAAAACAGGCATCGGCAAAAAAGAAGAGGGCGCCCGCTTGTTGCGGAAACCCGTGCAAGGTTGAGTCGATGGCCCAAGAACGGGATTCAACACATCAGTGATTTAGCATCAGTGACAGCTTTCGCCGCAGCTTGCCGAAATCCAAACCCGATCAAACAGCCGTCAGCTCAGGCCCCACTTCACCGAGTGGAGCTGGCATTAGAACGTCGCAGGCCGGCACGAGACGAATATTCTTGCACCTCGACAACTGGAATTGACGAGGCTGCTCACGACACAAGCAAAGCCCTAGAAATCGGTAACTGCCCATGAACCGGATGGGACTCACGAAACGATGAGTCCGGTTGCCCTTGGCGTCAGCGTAATCCATTTCGATAACGTAACGGTCAGAATCCTGCATGGCGCGGCGGAGAATACTGTTCATCTTGTTGCCTCTTCAAGTCTGCGGCTGCTGTCTCAACACTTCAGTTATTCGTTGTTGGCGTGACACGTCTGGTCCGAGCCTTGAAAAATCTTCTCAAAGCCAACAAAACAGGCGTAAAAAGGCTTTCCCAAACGACGAACACACGGCCAAGACAAGTCTGAAAATCACCCAACTCGAATCGAATCAAGCGACTCAAAGAGACGGCTCTCGAGTAAAACTGCGACGGAAACGCCGCCCCCAAGTCCTAAACTGGTAAACTAATCCGCTGAATGCGGTGGTTGCTGCTGTCGAGAATGTGTACTCGATCCTGCGAGTCCACCACCACGCCCCAAGGCTGGTTGAGTCGGCCTGGTTCAAACCCAGACCCACCCCAACTTGCAATCCAATTGCCATCGGGGTCAAAACGTTGGACACGATCATTTTTGTATTCAATGACCAATAGACTTCCATCGCTTGCGAAGGTGAGATCGTACGGATAGAAAAATTGCCCTGCCTGATCACCGGGCTGTCCCCAAATGTCGATCAATTCCGGTATCTCCGGAGTCAGGTCAAATCGTTGAATACGGTGATTGCAGGAGTCAGCAACCCACAGCACATTTTCGCGGACAACCAAGCTTTGTGGTCGGACAAATTTCCCTGGTTCAGTGCCGTTGCCTCCCCACTGGGTCAGGAAATTCCCCTCAGGATCAAATTTCTGAATACGATCGGAAGCATTGTACTCACCAACATAAAAACACCCGTTGGCATCACAAACCGCATCGGTGACGAATGCAAAGTCACCAGGAAGATGGCCTGCTGTCCCGCCGATCTGTTCTTCCGGATGCAACGTTCCATTCAGTGAGTAAGAAAGCATCCGGTAGTAATGCGTGTCAGCAACTAACAGTCGGCGACCGTCGACTCCGGCCGCCGAGCTGCCCGACTCTTTCCCCGATTTCAGAGCATCCTTTCTAACCGACTGGATCGCCAATCCGGTCGGCCGACCATTGCTCGTTTCGGGCGTACTCCAGAAACGGATAAAGTTTCCGTCCGTATCGAACACCTGAATCCGTCCCGTCGTGTCAACGATGTACAGGTGATCCTCATCATCAATCGTGATCGCCCTCGGTTTCAGAAAACGCCCTTCACTCATTCCACGCCTACCCCAAACCAGATCGGGTAGCGGGCCTTGTCCCGTCGGAACACAACCGACCGAGGCAAAACTGCTCAATGCGGCGAGGCTTGCCAAATCACGCAATACTTTTCGGCGATTTGGTTGGTTCATGAATTGAAGCGTCGGCGACTTGTGAAGACATTTCCAGAACTCCTACAATGGTACCCATCGGACTGGGGATGGCTGGAACTAAGTATAGTCAGTTATTGTCGATTCCGTGTGAGGCTGACACTGGGATTCCGCGTGATCTTGGGGCAGACGAATAAAAGGATTGACGAAAACGGGTACTCGAACACACCTCTGAATACGAAACCGGCCGTCGTTTCAGGTATCTGCCCAACGTGATGGCAAACCATCACAATGAACCGAGACGATCACAACAAGCCGCGGACGAGGAATTTGGGTGCAGTATTCCGGCAAGATTGCGAAGGTCCGCAAATCATGTCAGCATTTTTCAATATCGAACGTGACTTCCTGATACAACAACGCCTCTTGGCTCCTCTATTCCGAGCCTTACTCTCCGTGATGCCACCATGCTGAAAAAACTCGACCTCCGCGCAACAGATGACCCGAGGGACATCATTCATCGCACGGTTCAAGCATTGGTCGAGGGGCAGGTGGTTGGGGTTCCCACTGATACCGTCTACGGGCTTGCTGTAGACGCTCTTTCCGAGACAGCGATCGAAGAACTTTTCCGAATTAAAGGTCGTCAAGTCGATGTTCCGCTTGCCATTTCGGTTGGAAGCCGTGAAGCGGCGGAAGATTTTCTCTGTGAATTCTCTCCCTTGGTCAGACGCCTGAGCCATCGCTGTTGGCCAGGCCCCCTAACACTTGTTGCACCATGCGACTCTCCCACGTCAGCGGTGACTCAGTTACCGGAATCGGTGCGTCAGCGAATCACAGGAGATTTTGGCTGTGTTGGCTTTCGGGTCGTGGATCACCGCGTCCTAACGCATATTCATCGATTTTTGTCGGGTCCACTGGTATTGACAAACGCGAATGTCAGCGGCCACACGCCTCCCACCACTGCCGAAGGGGTAGAAGAACAATTAACCGATTCTTTACCACTGCTGCTCGATGACGGTCCAACCCGTTATGGTGGAGCGTCGACGGTTGCCCGAGTCCAAGGAAACCGCCTGGAAATACTACGCGAAGGTGCCATTGAACGTGCTGCCATGAATCAATTTGTAAAACCCGTGATCGTCATCGTCTGCACAGGCAATACGTGCCGCAGTCCAATGGCAGAAACCCTGCTCCGCGAGCAATTGCGTCAGAAACTGGGCAGTGAGGATGCAGTCCGCGTTCTCTCTGCAGGCGTGGCAGCAGGCGCGGGCAGCGGAGCCAGTCCGCAGGCGGTAGAGGTGATGGGTGCCCGCAACCTGGACCTCACGGGCCACAGCAGTCGCCCATTAGACGATGCCGTGATGAACGTGGCAGACTTGATCCTGACGATGACACGTGGTCATCGTGCTGCAATACTTGCGGCTTGGCCGAACATGCAGGAACGGGTCCATACGCTCAGAAGAGATGGCGGTGACATTACAGATCCCGTCGGCATGCCAGTTGAGTGCTATCAGTCTTGCTCAGAGCAGATTGATCAAGAACTCTCAGCATGGTTGGAAGCCCTCGGTGATGACTTCTTCCCTGTCAACGCCTCAAGTAACGAGTGAGGTCAAAAATGCTCAAGGTAACAATCGGCAGTGACCATCGTGGTGTTCATATCAAGGACCGGCTCATCCAGGCGTTGGAGGCCCATGCCTTCACCGTAACCGATGAGGGAACAGATTCAGAGAAGTCTGTCGATTACCCGGACTACGCCCAGGACGTTGCCAGAAAGGTCAGCAGTGGCGAAGCCGATCGCGGTATCCTGATTTGCGGAACAGGAATCGGAATGGCCATCACTGCCAACAAGTTCCCTCACGTGCGAGCTGCATCGTGCTACGACGAAGTGATGGTCGAAATGAGTCGCCGGCACAACGACGTCAACGTGCTCTGCCTGCCTGGTGACATGATCGGTGACCGGCCCATCGATGAACTGGTGCTAATGTGGCTGAATACCGAATTCGACGGTGGCCGCCACGCAGATCGGGTAACGAAAATCTCCGAGATAGAATCCCGTTGCTGCCCTGAGCCTGACGGTAATGAAACTCCACTTGATCCCTCCGCATCGTAGCTCGATCTGTGATGAGTCCAGCAAACACTGAATCAGCGACCAAACCCGAAGCTCAGCCCACAACTCAACAATGGTCTGACTTGATCGGACACGAGCAAGTCCGTGACTGGTTTGCTACAGCGATACAGCAGGGACGTTTTGGTGGTAGCATGTTGTTTGTTGGATCACCAGGATCCGGCAAACGAACAGTAGCAAAACTTGTTGCAAAAACGCTCTTGTG